>DASYKL010000292.1:0-7020 GCA_035995405.1 Chloroflexota bacterium | reverse complement strand
TCACCTGAGCAGTTGCTCGGGCAGATCGAAGGCCACCGCGACGAGCGAGTGGTCGTAGCCGATATGGAGGCCGGTGCCGGCACGCTGACCCGCATGCCGCGGGGTTCCCTGGACATCGCGCTGCTGGTTGTCGAGGCGTCGGCGAAATCCATCGACGTCGCGCGTCGGGCGCTCGCCATCATCACTGAACGTCAGATCGGGCTAAGCGTGATCGTGGCTAACCGCGTGCGGGATGAGGACGATCTCGCGCTGGTGCGCGCCAGCTTCCCCGCTATGGAGATCTTTAAAATTCCCGAAGACCCAACAGTGAGTCTGGCCGACCGCGAGGCCCGCTCAGCCATTGACGTTGACGGCAACGCTCCCGCGGTCCTAGCAGTTGGCGTACTGGCGGCCCGGCTCGGCCGCTGGCAAGTCGAGTTAGCCTCCGACAAATCTGATTTCCTGCCAATGGCGCAGTAGTCAGCGCCAGGCGTCGGTCCGCGACGGGTAATCTGAAACGCACGGCAACGAATGCGGGAGCCCGTCTTGCGGTAGGATCTGAAGCCAGTAGTGGACTGAGGCACCTACGGTGTGGGAGTAACTCAAGAGCGTGCAGGAACTGCCGGTTCTCGATCAACCCGAGCTTGACGGCGTCGATCGCTGCCGCTGCGACGGCGGGCAGCCCAAGAACTTCGCACGCCCCTGTCTGCTACTACTTCTGGCCGAGTCCTCTGCCCACGGCTATGAGTTGATCGAGCGGCTGCGGCCGTTCGGGTTCGAGATCAACGATCCGGCCACGGTCTACAAGACCCTGCGCCAGATGGAGTCCGAGAGTCTGGTCACCTCAACCTGGGAACTGTCGAGCCGCGGACCCGCCCGCAGGGTCTACGAACTGACGTCGGATGGACGCGACCTGCTTGAAAGCTGGGCGATGACGCTCGATCTGAATCGAGCCATCCTCGGCCGCTTTCTCGATCGGTACGGTCTGCTTGATCCAGGACTCTCGCCAGCCCCGCGATCGGCCAAGCGCCTCGTTATAGAGGGCAGCAGAGAAGCATCCGTATGAGACTGGCTGTGGCTGGTAAGGGTGGCGCGGGCAAGACGACGACCGCCGCAACGCTCGCCCGAGTGCTTGCTCGTCGCGGATATCGGGTGAATGCGCTCGATGATGATCCCAACCCGAATCTGGCAGTGGCCCTCGGTCTTGACGCCGAGCAACTCAGCGCCCTCAAACGCGTGCCTCGGGACGACATTCTCGAAGAGCGAATCGACGCCCACGGTTTCGCCGACCTGCACCTCACCGTGCCCTTCGATCAGGTGCTCAGCCGTTATGGCGTGCGCGGGCCGGACAACGTCGGCGTGCTGACGATGACCGGGCTCCTCGGCGCAGGCCAGGGTTGACTCTGCGGCCAGCACGCCGCGGTTCGCGGCGTCATGGGCGAGCTGCCGGATCAGAACTCGGGCGACATCACCCTGCTCGACATGGAAGCGTCCATCGAGCACTTGACGCGCGGCACTGTTCGCAACGTGGATGTGTTGCTGGTGATCACCGAGCCTTACTATCGATCGCTCGAGACGGCCGGTCGCATGGTGCCGCTGGCGCATGAGCTCGGGTTGAAGCGAGTCTGGGTCGTGGCGAACAAGATCCGCTCGGAGCGCGATGAGGCAGCCATTCGGGAGTACTGCTCGCGCCGCGATTTCGAGCTCGTGGGGGTGGTGCCGTTCGACGAGAACATCACTGAGGCCGATCACCAGGGTCGGTCGCTGATCGATTATGCGCCGACCTCGACAGCAGTTGTCGCAATCCAGTCGCTCGCGGACGCCGTCCTGGGCCGCGCGGGCACCCCGCCCACCGTTGACGCATAGAGGAGGTCTCAGCATGGCCATCGTCGAAGGCGCCTCGACATCCGTTCCACAGGCTGGCAATGTCGCCGGGATCAGCCAGGAGGAATGGGCGACCCAGTTCGCCGCCCAGTCGGGTCCGGCCACTCGCATGGGGCCCTTCGAAAGCGTGCACGTGTTCTGGCTGGCGGGCATGAGCTGTGACGGCTGCTCGATTGCCGTGGTCGGCGCGACGATGCCTTCCGTGGAGAGCTTGATGACCGGGCGGTTGCCGGGTGTGCCGATCGTGTTCCTCCACCACACCGCACTCCAGGTGGAAGCCGGCGAAGCCTATATGGAGCCGATCCGCCAGGCCGTGCGGGGTGAGCTTGGAGCACCGTACGTGGTGGTCTACGAGGGCTCGATCGCCGACGAGAGCATCGCTATGGGTCTGGGCGGCTACTGGTCGGCAATTGGTGAAGAGGAAGACCCCGATCGTCCCGGCGAAATGCGCCAGGTGCCATCGGCGGTTTGGCTGAAACGACTCGCCCCCGGCGCAGCGGCGGTGATGGCCATCGGCACGTGCGCCACGTGGGGTGGCATCCCGTCCGCGTACGGCAATCCGACGGCCGCCATGAGCGTCCAGGACTATCTCGGGCGGGACTACCGCAGCACGCTTGGCGTGCCAGTGGTCAACGTGCCGGGCTGCTCGCCAGTCGGCGACAACTTCACTGAGACAGTGGCGGCCGTGCTGCTGTTCTTGCAGGGTGTTGGACCGCTTCCCGAATTCGACGATCTGGGCAGGCCTGCGTGGTTATTCGGCGAAACGGTGCACCGAACCTGCACGCGTGCCGGCTACTACGAGGAAGGCACGTTTGCAAAGCACTACGGTGACAAGGAGTGCCTGGTCGAAGTCGGCTGCTGGGGACCCGTCGTCAACTGCAACATCACCTCGCGCGGAGCGATCAATCACATCGGCGGCTGCATGAACGTCGGCGGTCCGTGCATCGGCTGCACGATGCCCGGCTTCCCCGACCGGTACGCGCCGTTTTACAAGGCGCCGCCCGGCACGTTTGTATCTGGCACCGCATCGAAACTGGTCGGATCTTTCGTGCGTCCGCTGCGCCGAATTACGCAGCGCTACGGCAATCGCGAGATCGCCTGGGACCGCACCGGCGTGGTCACCAGCGGCTGGGGCGCACCCAGGAGTCCGACATTTGTCGACAGGTTGGTCCACGTCGCGTACGACCGGTTGCGGCGGAGTGACACCAACGCCAAACACATCTGATGAGGAGTTGATGGATGCCAACTGACGTCGTCACGCTGTGGTGGTTGACGCTCGCGATTGCCGCGGTGGTGATCGTGGTGGTGGCCGTCCTGCTCATCGGCATAGTGGTCGCCGCCAACCGAATCGACCGGCACGCCGCTGAGATCTGGGTAGCTGGCAAAGACATCGCCACCAACACGATCCAGATCTGGCAACTGCAAAAGACCAACGCCGTTGCGAGCCAGATTCTCGACACTGCCCAGGGAATTGCCGCGGGCGCCGGTTCGATCGACGCTCACCTGGTCAGCCTGTACAACGCGCTCACCGCGCCGAAGGACGCATCGTCAACGGCACCGACCAGTGGTCCCGCGGCCAGCGCATGATCACGTTTCTGGCCTGGGCGACCGTCATTTACGCCATCGTGCTGGTGCTGGTGTTGGCGGTGAGCCTGATCGCTATCTTCTATTACCTGTGGAGTATTGGCACCACGCTGGGCAAGATCAGCGGCGGTCTTGCGGTTGTTCGGCAGCAAACTGCTCCGCTCGGCGGCCAGATCGAGGCGATCAACGGCGCGCTCACGACGGTAGGCAGCGGTTTTGGCGCCGCGCTCGATGACCTCGCCGACGTGAACTCAGCGCTCGGCGGCCTGGTCGGCGCGCCAACGCAAGAGGCGGAGCGCGTCGCATGACCACCGAAGGCATCGTCAGCCTGATCTGGATCGTGGCGCTGCTGATCGCGCTGGTGTTGACGGTGGCAGCAGTGGCGATGCTCGTGCGCATCATCAACGCGGCCAGGGAAGTCGATCGCTTGTTGAAGGAGACGCTCCCCTCGGCTGTCGGAATCGTCGAGAACACGGCGGCCATCAAAGAGTTGGACGCGGTGGTCGCCGCCGCGGGACCACTGCTCGACGGCACGGCCAGAATCAAAGCTGCAACCGAAGGCATTCGCACGAAGGTCCACCGTGTTGGCGCGATGCTGAGCGCCGGAGCACAGTCATGACAGACGGCCAGCTGATTTTGCTCACGCTGCTGAGTGCTCTGGGCTTGATCGTGCTGCTGGTGGCGCTGGCCATTGCCCTGTATCGCATTCAGGCCTCGCTGGATCGCATCAATATGCACGCGTCGAAAATCCTGTGGGGCGTCCGCGCGATCGAGCGCGAGACAACGCCCTTGCGCGCCGGGCTACCCCAGTTGCGCGCGACATTGACCGACGTCGTCGGCGGGGCAGGCGTCATCGCTGAGAGCCTCACCGCCGCGGACCAACACCTCGGCGCCGCGGCCAATGCGCTCGCCGGTCCACGTCCCGTCACCCAATCCCCCACTCAGGCATAGGAAGGCGGTCAGGCCGCATGTGCTTCAAGAATCTCCCAATTGAATTTGACGCACAGGGCCGGGCCCATCTGAAGGAGGGCGTGGCCAACCCGTATGCCTACGTCGCCAACGGCCACCCCCTTGAACGCGAAGAACGCATCAAGGAACTTCTGTCCCGCAACGGGCACATCAAAGAGATCAGCATCGACCCGGTCACTCGCGTCGCCGGTGCACTGGCGTTCCACAGCGTGGTCGACCTCGAGAACCGCACCGTCCACGACGCGCACTCGATGGCCACGCTGTTCCGGGGCTACGAAGTGATTCTGAAGGGTCGCGATCCGCGCGATGCCATTTTCATTTCAAGCCGCGCCTGCGGCGTCTGCGGCGGCGTGCACGCGAACGCGGCGGCGGAAGCCATCGAGATGGCGTTCGGCATTGCTCCGCCGCCCATGGGCACCATCGTCCGCAACCTCGGCCAGGCCGCCGAGTTTTTGTACGACCACCCACTCCATCTCTTTCTCCTGGCTGGCCCCGACTACTCGGAGGCGATCGTCAGGGCGACAAATCCTGACCTCTGGGCGAAAGCGGAGCAGGCGCCCACCCGCCACGCGGCGGTGCACGGTTTCGCTCATATGTCCGACCTGATGACGGCGATGAACCCGCTCACGGGCAAGCTGTATCTGGAGGCGCTGGAAATCACACGTCGTGCGCGCGAGATGTGCGTGCTCGTGTGGGGCAAGTATCCGCATCCGCAAACGATCGTGCCGGGCGGTATCAGCGCGACCGTTACCACCCAAACATTGAACGAGTACCAGATCCGGCTGTTCGAGCTGCTCGACCACGGCAAACGCATGGCTACGATCTGGGATGACATTTCGGAGTTTCTGTACGAGGCCAACCCGCTGTACGATCAGGTTGGCGCGCGACCGCGCAATCTCATCGATCTGGGTATCTGGGAACATCCGGATGCGTACGACGCCACCTACGCCAACTCGGGTAAATGGGGTGAGGCTCGCTGGGCGACCCCGGGCGTGATGATCGATGGCGAACTCGTGACGACCGACCTGCCGCGGATCAATATGGGCCTGGAGGAGTTCGTCGAGCACTCGTACTACGAGCAGTGGACGGATGGTCGCAAACCGTCGGCCTATCCCACCGATCCACTTGGCAATCCGCTGAGCCCCTATCACCCCTGGAATAAGGAGACGCTCCCCGCTCCGCAGGGTCGTAACTGGCGTGAGAAATACACCTGGTCCACCTCGCCCCGCTGGGACCGTGAGGTCGTTGAGGCAGGGGCGTACGCGCGCATGTGGATCACGGCCGTCGCGCAGAAAATGCCGAAGAACTCGTTTATTGAGTCCACCGGTAAGAGCCTGCGCATGACCTTACCAAAGGGCACACTGCCAGAAATGGTCCTGGAGTGGACCGTTCCGAAAGAGTGCAACGCGATCGAACGCAATCGTGCACGCGCATTCGCCCAGGTCTATACCGGCCTGGTGTGCCTGAATAACTTGCTGGCAGCGTACGACCTGATGAAGAAGGGCGATACCGAAGTGTCGGTCCCCTTCAAAGTACCGCGCGACCAGCGTATCGGCGTGGGCTTCTGGGGCGCCGGGCGCGGGTATCTGGCTCACCATCTCACGATGGACAATGGCGTACTGACCAATTACCAGATCTGTACCCCATCGACCACCAATGCGTCGCCGGTGGATCCCTTCGGCCATGCCGGACCGTATGAGGAAGCGGTGCTGAACACACCGATTCTCGAGCAATTCAACCGGCCGGAGGACTTCAAGGCCATCGACATTTTGCGCACGATCCGTAGCTTCGATCCGTGTATGCCGTGCACCACGCACGTGTACGCCGGCGAACGCACAATCGTGCAAGAGATCACCACGTGCGCGTGCGCCATCGACGACTGACCCCGATTACCACGGAGCCCTACACTCAGCCGGCGGTGCCACTTCCCTGGCCTGCTACGGCGGAGGGACCCGCTCGTGACGCGCCCTTGCCTGCCTCCGGCCGTCACGAGTGCCGCATCCTTGTCGGCGGGGTCGGCTACCGCAACTTGCGAGACATGTCAGCCGGGCCCGAGTTGGTCGAGCGCTTGCAGGAGATGGACTGGCCCACGGGGGTGCAGGTGGAGGACCTCAGCTTCGGTGCCGTGCACGTGCTGCACTGGCTGCAAGAACGTCCACCCTTCGACGCCGTGCTGCTCATCGCCGCTGTGGCGCGCGGACGTCCGCCGGGCAGCGTGACCCGCTACGCGTGGGGCGTGCGGGAGACGACCGGCGAGGCCGTTCAACAGGCGATTGCCGAAGCCGTCACCGGTGTCATCAGCCTCGATACCCTGCTCATCGTGCTGGGGTATTTCGCTGCCCTGCCGCCCAGGGTCGTTGTGATCGAGCTTGAACCGCGCGACGACGACTGGGGCCTGGATTTCAGCCCGATCGTTCAGACTGCGCTCGACGAAGCGGTGCAGGTCGTGGCCACCGAAGTGCGGTCAATCGCCGGCCAATGACCACTGTGTCGAATGGAACGGCGGCGCTGGATGCGCTCTACTGGCGCGCGGAGATTTTGCAGGCCCTGTTCTGGATGCGCGGTGAAGGCATCGCCGACGACATGGACCCGCGCCGTCTGGCA
>DASYKL010000291.1:0-6486 GCA_035995405.1 Chloroflexota bacterium | reverse complement strand
GACGGATCCATCACCCGCAACACGCTGATCAGGATCAGCCACATCGATGGGATGATGCCGATGGCGTGGACGAAGATCATGCCTTCGAGCGTCAGAATGTTGAAAGGTCCTTCGCGCGTATCCAGGCCGAAGATCGTCCTGAGCCACATGTTCAGGGTGCCTGCGCGCGGTCCGAGCAGCAGGAACCAGCTCATTGCGCTGGCGAAGACCGGGATGCTGATCGGGATGAACATCGCCGAGTAGACGCCTTCGCGGAACGGCAGGTCGGTGCGCTCGGTGAGAAACGCCAGGCAGAAGGCCAATGGCAAGGCGATGAAGATCGGTACGATGGCGTAAATCGCCGTATTGCGCAGCATCGCCAGCGTATCTGGCGCGAGAAAAGCGCCGGCGAAGTTCGAGAACGTCAGCGCCGCGTGATCAAAGGGCAACGTGCCCGCGGGTCGCAGGCTGGCGACCAGCATGGTCAATAGCGGCAGCAGGACGAGGAGCGACAGGATCAGCAGCGCGACGAGAGGCGCGACGATCCTGACCTGGGTAAGCCGTCCCCAGGAAACGAACGCAGGCGGCGCAAACCCGCCCCGAATTTCGGCCCCCGCCGTACGTGTCGCCATCTCCCCTGGGCCGCATAGTAGCCGAAGTCAGAGCGTGAGTTCACGTCCGAACAATTCGAGACTCTCCAAATTATGGGCGCTGGCAAAGAGCGACACATGCCCCAGCGCCGCGCGCATCGTCCTCGCCACAGGTCGGTAGCTGTCATCGCCAAGCAAGGGGTTCAGCCAGATCACCCGCGCCGCGCGGCGGTCGAGCTCCGCCATTTCTGCCGCCAGGACACCCGCATCCCCGGAGTCCAGTCCGTCGCTCAAGACAACAACGATCGTGTGCCGCTCGATAACCCGTGGCGCCCAGTCCTTGTTAAAGGAATGCAGGCTGTCGCCGATCCTCGTCCCGCCCGACCAATCCGGCACCTCCCGTGAAATCCGGTCAAGTGCCGTAAAGATGTCGCCCGCCCTGAAATACTCCGTCACGCGCGTCAGTCGCGTTGAAAAGACGAAGCTTTCCACGCGCCCGAGCGTGTGCTGCAACGCGTAGATGAACTGCAGCAGAAAAGTCGAGTAGGTCTCCATGCTGCGGCTGACGTCGCACAGCAACACGATCCGCGGTTTTCTGAGCTTGCGTCGCTTGCGAGCGATCTCGAGGATCGTGCCGCCATACTTGATGTTGCGCCGAAACGTCCGCCGCAGATCGATCGACTGGCCACGTCTCGCCGCGCGGTATCTGCGTGACTGCTGCAACGCCAACCGCCTCGCAATCAACAACAACGCCCGCGAAATCTCCTCGAGCTGATCTGGCGAGAAGCTTCCGAAGTTCCGTCTGGCCAGGACCTCGACAGGCGAGTAGCGCGGCGCGTCGGCGCCATCCCGCTGTTCTTCCTCAGCGTCGTTCGCCGCCTGGTCGGTTACGTCCCGCGTTTGTTCCAGGCCCGCACCACGCGCCTCGCGCTCGCGCGATGAAAAATGGTCGTCGCCGCCTTCGGTCAGTCGGGCGCGCCAGAATTCCTCGAAGCTCGTGTCGTAGACAGCCAGATCCTCCTGCCGAGCCGTCAAGACGCTGCGCAAGGCGAGCTTGAGCTCGGTGCGGTCAACCAGGTCGATGAGTTCGGCGGTGCGAAGCGCGTCGATCACTTCAGCAGGCGTGACGAGCAGGTCGCGCTCGCGCAGTAGCCGGCAGAACTCGACGATGTTGGCTTGCAGGTCGGTGTGGCCCGCGCGTCGCTGGGCCGGCGCACCGATCATGCCGCGGCGGCAGTCTGGCGGCTCAGCAAGACTTCAGCGCGTGTGCGGGCCGATTCGTGGATGGCCAGGCAGACTTCGAGTGTGGCAGCACCCCAGCGACCATCGTGGACGATCGGTCGCTCGAAGCGCACCGCCTGATAGAGCTCTTCGAGCTCCGCCGCCCCGCGCAGCTCGTCAGCTACAGAGACAGGCGTTCGTTCCCCGCGCTGATACAGCCACAGCCCGTCCGACGACTCACGCAGGTCACCCCCTTCACACGTCACCAGCGTCAGCCCGAACAGCCCCAGCGAATTCGACGCTGCACGAGCGCTACCGCCGATGGACGCGCCCGAGTAGCGCATCGCCTCCTTGGCCGCCGCCTCGTCCGCCGCCGACCGTTCCGCTCGTGGCCCAGACGCATGCGGGACACGGTCTTCGCCCAGTAGCTCACCCATCCCAAAGTGCCCGTACCCTGAATACACGATCGTCGCCGGGGTGCCGTCGGCAAACTCTAGATAGGCGGTAAACGCCCCCGCCGCGCCGCGTTCCGCATCGAGCTGTACCGTCTGCGCCCGCACGCTCCGCACCAGCCCACCCGCGATGTAGCGCACGATATCCACCTGGTGCGACGCCTGCCGAAACACCGGCCCGCCCCCCAGCGCCACATCGAGCTCGGCTGGCAGCCGCGGCCGATACATCCAGTCTGTGTAATGCCATGTGTGCACCATGCCGAGCTGGCCGAGCTGGCCCGAACGAACCAGCTCGGCCATCTTGCGGATCGTCGGCGCCATGCTCTGTGTGTGCCCCGCCAGCAGCCGCACCCCGTTGCGCTCGGCGGCCACGTTCATCGCCTCGGCTTCATCCATCGTTATCGCCATCGGCTTAGATACGATGACGTGTTTGCCACGCTCTGCCGCGGCGACGACGTGCGCCGCGTGCAGCTGGTTCGGCGTAGCGACCCAGACCGCCTCGACGTCTGATTGCTCGCACAACTCCTCCACCGAAGCGTACGTGCGGCAGCCGAACTCGCGACCGAACTGTTCCAGTGCCGTCGGCCGGACATCAGCGGCCGCTGTCAAACGAATATGCGGACTGCGCGTGAGCGCCGGCAGCAGCTGGCTTGCCCCGACCCCTACGCCGATCAACCCGACGCGCAGCGGCGCCGCTCCGTCTCCCACTCGAGCGAGGTTAGCGCTCGCAACCCATCGACAGCACGCGCATGGTCGTCGTCGTGACGCTGCCGTAGACCAGGTGGGCGCTCAGATCTTTCCACAGCGTTGGCGGGTCGTACTCCCAGATGGGTTTGTAGAGCCCCATCAGCGGCAGGATGACGTAGGACATGCCCCAGACAAAGGCACCAAACGGCACGCCCGACAGCAGGTGCGGCCGAGGGCCGGTCACCATGGCGTACAGCGCGCCCCAGCCGCTGCCGTACGCCCAGTGCATGACGTTGTTGGTCAACGCCGCATATTTGGCGTCGAGCGGGCGCTGGAACAGTGCTTCGTACAGCCGCTTGCCCACGTGGGCTGGCGCTGACGCCTTGGACCAGTCGGCCAGTCCGACCGAGAATTCCCAGTCGGAAAAGCTCTGCTCGCCGCCGCCGCGTTTGTAGCGGCTGAACCACACCAGGTCCATAGCCAGGGTGCCCGCCCCACCAGCGGCCGTGCCGCGCACGAGCGCGCCTAGCGGTGTCGTCATCAGCGCTATTCCCGCACGAGGCGTGCCGCGCCGCCTGCGCCGGCCTTTGTTGCCGTTTGTTGCGAAGGCCAGGTGGGAGGCAGATACTGGAGAAACAGAAGCAACACACCGGCACGCGCCGAACGCTCATTCCCGCTGCCGCTTGCCCCATCCTCGGGCGACCAGGGATCAGTGCCTGACGCGTCCGAGCCCTCAGTGGAGGACTTGGCGAGAGCACACTTGTCGCGAAACACGGAGGTGATTCGCCCATGACTAGTGGTGTTGAGGAGGTACACATCCTGTGGACCTCCGAAGCGATGAGCTGCGACGGTGATTCGGTGTCGATTACCGCGGCCATGCAGCCGAGTCTGGAGGACGTCGTCCTCGCTAGTCGCCGCGCAGGCGGCGCGCGCCGACCACGGCGTCATCGTTGAGTCCTTGCTAGTCGCCAAGCACGCTGCGCGCCTCGCTCACGCCGAGCACGCGGTGCCCGACCACGTCGCTGATGAAGGTCACATGCTTGGGCGCGCGAAAGCTGCGGGGCGTGCCCACGTCGCCCAGGTTGGCCGTGTTGCCGAGGTCGCTCGGATTGCGCAGGTTGCCCACGTCGCCCAGGTTGCCCGTGTCGCCGACCTCGCCCCGGTTGCCCGTGTTGCCGAGGTTGCCCAGGTTGCCCGGGTTGCCCAGGTCGCCAGGTAGGCCCATGTGTCTGGTCCTGCCGTCACGCGTGGTTGCCGTCCCCCATGGCCAGGTCGAAGTCGAGCTCGCCGATGGTCAACGCGCGCTGGCCAATGCGGAGCTAAAACCTGGGCTGGTGGTCGGCGATTGGGTGCTGGTCGATGGCGGCCTGGTGATCGAAACGATCGCCGCGGACGAGGCGCAAGCGATCCTAGAGATGTACGAAGAGATCGGCGAGATGCCCGATGCCGAAGACGCGCTGGCCGTTACGGTCGCACCGCCCGCCACCGTTCCTGCGCCGCCCCGACCCGCCGCAAACCAGCCCCAGGAAAAGGCGCCTACCTAGAACCGGTACGGCGACGGCGAACGTCGAAGCAGCCGAGGCCAAGCTCGACGCGCTCGGCGTGGCCACACCCCAGGACATTTCCGACGTGAGGTCGCAGCCGCGTGACGTTGGCGAGACGCTTTCCGTGACGCCCTTCCCTCTGCGTGACGCCGCGGGTGACGTTTTCCAAGCAGGCGCGACGGGCGAACCGGCCAGCCATGAGATGACGGCCTGCCGTGACGCTTTTTCGCCGCAGGCTCCGCGCCGCCGACGCTGCCGCGTTGAGTCCGAGGGCGATACCAGCGATGCCAGCCGTCGACGCTTTTTCGCCACCGCCACCGCCACCGCCACCGCCACCGCCACCGGCCCGCAAGCGCAAGCGCCGCCGCGTGACGCTGCCGAGACGTTTTCCGTGACGGCTCAACTCCCCGTCACCGCGGGAGACGGTCGCGAGACGCTTTTTCGCTCCAATGTGACGCCGCCGGTGACGCTCGCGTGACGGGTCCCGTGCAGGTTGAGCGCGACGGGGAGCCCGAGGGCACCCTGGCGAGCGCGGCTGAAGTGGTCGCGCGCCGCTGAACCTGGTGTACCCTTACGACAGGTACATCAGAACAAGTGGTCACACGGTTTGGCTCGCCTTCGAGCAACGACCCGCAGCCAGACGGCGGCAGCGGCGCGTCGCCGCCAGGCGATCCACGCCCGTCGGCGGCATCGGCAGCGCCTTCGGCGTCGGAGTCAGCGCCGGCCGCGTCGGACGGTTCAGGCCCGTCGGCTTCTGGGTCTGCCTCCGCGTCGGCGCCAGACAGTCCATGGCCACCCCGATCGCCGTGGGCTTCGGAGTCTGCGTCGGCGACGGCGTCGGCGCTAGACGGTCCAAGCCCACGCCCAGCTCTATCGGCATCGGGATCCGCGTCCGCGACGGCGGCTGCGCCAGACGGTCCGGGCCTACGTCCAGGCCCACGTCAAGGCCCATCGGCGTCGGCAGGGGCATCGGAGTCAGCGTCCGCAGTCGCGTCCGCAGTCGCGCCCGGCGTCGCGTCCGCGCCGTTTCCGACTTCTTCAAGTCACCTGGACCCCGCAGCACAGATCGCCCGCGGACGAGTTGGCGATGCCAGCCGGCGTCGTCGCTGCACATCGTTCAGCGGACCCTCGCTGTTGCCGGCGCTGCTGCTTGTCTTGTTCCTGGCGTTGCCACTCGTCGGCCTCATCGCCCGCGTCGTCGGCACCAGTGGCATCTGGGCCGCGCTTGGCCGACCCATCGTCCTCGAAGCCTTGCGGCTCAGCCTCTTCACCACGCTCATCGTGCTGGTCCTCACGCTGGCGCTCGGCTCGCCGCTCGCGCTGCTCCTTGCGCGGCGACGCTTCAGAGGTATCGGTCTACTCGACTCCCTGGTCGATTTGCCGATCGTCCTGCCGCCCGCGGTCGCCGGTCTGGCGCTGCTGCTGACGTTCGGGCGGCGCGGTCTGCTCGGGGGACCGCTCGCCAGCATCGGCATCGAGCTGCCGTTCACGACGGCAGCCGTGGTGCTGGCCAGCTTGTTTGTCGCCGCGCCGTTTTATGTCCGCGCGGCGAGGTCGGGATTTCTGGCGGTGCCGCGCGAGCTGGAGGAGGCTGCGCGCGTGGAAGGGGCGGCGGAATGGCAGGTCTTCCGCTACGTCACCGTCCCGGTAGCCGCGCCGGCGCTGTTCGGCGGGGCAATTCTGAGCTGGGCTCGGGCGCTGGGCGAATTCGGCGCGACGATCATGTTCGCGGGCCAGTTTCTTGGGCGGACTCAGACGATGCCGCTGGCGATCTACGCCGCCCTCGAAAGCGACGTTGACGCCGCGTTGGCCGTCTCGGTACTGCTGTTGGCGATCTCGTTTGGCTTGCTCGTGTTCTTCCGTCGCTGGCTTGGCCACGCGTCCTACGGCGTGAGCTAGCGCTCGCCGCCAGTTGCACGCAGCGGAGGATGCCGCCAGCGCCCGCGCAGGCGTCAAGCGGTGCCACCAGCTCCCCGACAGAGACCCAGTGACTTCTCACAGGTAGTTCCAAGC
>DASYKL010000290.1:0-3416 GCA_035995405.1 Chloroflexota bacterium | reverse complement strand
TGGACCCCCATCGGGTCGAAGTTCTCCATGTTGCAGATGGTGATGCAGGTGTCCCCGCCATCACGCATCACCTCGTACTCGAGCTCTTTCCAGCCCAGCAGCGACCGCTCGACCAGCACCTGCCCGACCGGGCTGGCCGCGACACCCGAAGCCGTGATCTCCCTGAGCTGCTCCCGCGTGAACGCCGTGCCACCGCCAGTCCCGCCGAGCGTGAACGCCGGCCGAATGATCAAAGGAAGCCCGATCTGGTCCGCAAAAGCCTCGGCGTCCTCGACGCGATGCGCCACCACGCTCTCCGCTACCGGCTCGCCAATTCGCTGGAGCAGATTCTTGAACAGCTCGCGGTCCTCGGCGGTGCGAATCGACTCGATCGGCGTCCCGAGAATCTGCACGCCGTAGCGCTCCAGGATGCCCCGATCGGCCAGCTCAACGGCCAGGTTCAATCCCGTCTGCCCACCCAGCCCAGCCAGCAGCGCATCCGGCCGCTCTCTTTGGATCACCAGCTCGAGAAACTCCGGCGTCAACGGCTCGACATACGTCCGATCAGCAACGCCAGGATCGGTCATGATGGTCGCCGGATTCGAGTTGACCAGGACAGTCGTGTGGCCTTCCTCGCGCAACGCCTGGCAAGCCTGCGTCCCGGCGTAGTCGAACTCTGCCGCTTGCCCGATCACGATCGGCCCCGAACCGATCACCATCACTTTCACGCGGTGACGCCTGCCAGCTTCAAGAAGTCATCAAAAAGGGCCTGCGAATCCTGTGGCCCAGGGCACCCCTCGGGGTGGTACTGCACCGAAAAAACCGGCAGCTCGCGATGCCGCAAGCCTTCGACGCTGCCGTCGTTCAAATTCAGCTGCGACACCTCGAACCCGCTGGTCGACGGAATCGTCTCCGCCACCACCTGGAACTCATGGTTCTGCGTCGTGACGGTCACTCTGCCAGAGGTCACATCGCGCACGGGGTGATTCCCGCCATGATGTCCATACCGCAGCCGACTGGTTGTCGCCCCGGCCGCCAGCCCCAGCACCTGGTGGCCCAAACAGATGCCCATCAACGGCGTCCCCGACTGCACCAGCGTCTTCACCTGACTGACCACGGTCGGCAGCTTCGCCGGATCGCCAGGGCCGTTGGAGATCAGAATCCCGCGCGGTTGATGCTCCAGGATCTCCTCGGCTGACGCGTCCCACGAAAAAACCCGCGGCCGCACTCCGCGTCGCTCGAGCGACCGCAGAATGTTCCACTTGGCGCCGCAATCGATGACCGCGATCTCGTCCTCAGACGTACTCATCGGCAGGACCGCGCTAACACCCCTGACCAGATCGAGCTGCGACACCGAGGGCGCGTTGCGTGCCGCCGCGCGAAGCTCGTCCAATTCCGCTGGCGTAAAACCACTGGCCTGGGCGGCCGGCCGCAGCACACCACGCTGCGTGCCCGAGTCGCGCAGCCGCCGCACGAGCGCCCGCGTGTCGATCCCTTGCAGCCCGGGCACGCCCCAGGCGCTCAAAAAATCCTCGAGCCGCGAGCGCGACTCCCAGTGGTGCGGCGTTTCAGCCAGCTCCCGCACGATCAACGCCGAGACCCATGGCTGGACCGATTCATCACCAGACGCGGCCACGCCGTAATTGCCAATCTGGGGATGCGTCATGACCACCATCTGGCCGCGGTACGACGGATCCGTTACCACCTCTTGATAGCCGGTCATACCCGTGTTGAACACGACTTCCGCCGCCACGCTCGTGTTTGCGCCGAACGCTTCGCCGATGAAAACGGAGCCATCCTCAAGCGCGAGCGCCGCCTCTCGCTGAGCCTCGCTCATAGGCCATTCCGATACACGATGTTGCCGTCGGCGATTGTCAAGAGCACCGTTCCTCGCAGCGTCTGGCCACCCAGCGGCGAGTTCTTGCCCTTCGAGAGGAACCGCTCGGGATCGACAACCCAGGCCTGATCCGGGTCGAGCACGACCACATCCGCGGCAGCGCCAACTTGAAGTGTGCCGTATGGCAAGCCCCAGGCGCTCGCGGGACGGTACGTCAAGGCGGCGATCAGATCTTGCAGACTCAGCACCCCGCGGTGGACCAGCCGCATGACCAGTCCGAAGGCCGTTTCGAGCCCCGAAATCCCAGGTGCCGCCTGGTCGAACTCGCACGCCTTGTCGATCCAACGCCGCGGCGAATGATCGGTCGCGATGCAGTCGATCGTGCCATCAGTGATGCCTTCGAGCAGCGCCAGCGCATCCGCCTGCGAGCGTAGCGGCGGATCGGTCCGCGCATTCGTGTCATACGGCCGCTCGGTAATCGCCGCATCCGACAGCACCAGGTTGTGCGGCGTCACCTCGGCCGACACGCGGACTCCCAGCGCCTTCGCCCGCCTGACCAGATCGACCGCACCAGCCGTGCTCAAATGCGTCAGGTGCAAACGACCGCCCGTCAGCCGCGCCAATGCCAGGTCGCGCGCAACGGCGATTTCCTCCGCCTCACGCGGAATGCCCTTCAACCCCAGCACGGTTGCCAGCGCGCCTTCGTGCATGACGCCGCCGTCGACCAGGTCCGCATCCTGGCTGTGGCTGGCGATCGGTCGCTCCACCAGCAGCGAGTATTCGAGCGCGTGGCGCATCAGCGTGGCGGAACGCACGGCTCGACCCGCGTCAGAGAACGCCACCGCGCCAACGTCGGCCATATCGGCCATCTCGGACAACTCGGTACCTTCGCGGCGCTTGGTCGTCGTCCCAACAGGTAAGACGCGGACGACGGCATCGCGTCGGGCTTGCCGCAGCAGCGCCTCCACGTCCGAGCCGGTGTCCATCGTCGGGTGGGTATCGCCCGCGGCACACACGGTCGTAAAGCCGCCCGCCGCCGCCGCCCGCGTGCCCGTGGCAATCGTCTCAGCATCTTCAAAACCGGGTTCACGCAGATGCGTGTGCAGATCGACGAACCCCGGCGCCACGACGAACCCGGAAACATCGATCACCGTCTGGCCGTTCTGTTCGCCCTTTCGCGCCGCACCCTCGCTGACGATCCGTCCGTCATCGATCACCACATCGGCAACTTCGTCGCGCCCGCTTGACGGATCAAGGACCCGGCCGCCGGTCAGGCGGATCACGCCGGCAACCCGCTGAGCAAGTACAGCACCGCCATCCGCACCGCGACCCCATTCGTCACCTGCGCCTCGATCACCGACTGCACCCCGCGTGCAACTCTGGGATCAATTTCGACGCCTTCGTTCATCGGTCCCGGATGCATGACAATCGCCCCCGGTTTAGCCCAGGCAAGCCGCTCCTCGGTCAGCGCGTAGGTCCGCACGTACTCGCGCAAGCTCGGGAACAGGCCGCCGGTCTGCCGCTCGAGCTGCATGCGCAGCAGCATGACCACGTCCGCGCCACGAAGCGCTTCCTCCAGGCGGTAGGTGCGTTCGATATT
>DASYKL010000289.1:0-10182 GCA_035995405.1 Chloroflexota bacterium | reverse complement strand
GCCAACAGCATTGCCGTCGGCTTGCTGGCCTCGACGCTCTTTCTGGGCGGCTATCACACGGGTCTCGGCGATGCCTTCGACAACCTCATTTGGCCGCTTTTGCCGGGAGTGCTGATCACCAAAGCGGCGGTGATTTTCCTGGCCTTCGTCTGGGTGCGCGGCACCCTGCCACGCTTCCGTTACGATCAATTGATGCAGTTTGCGTGGAAGCGCATGCTGCCCGTCTCCCTGGCGCTGCTCAGCCTGTCGGCGCTCTTCGCGAGCTTGAGCACGTTGCTGGGCCCGATCGTCCGGCTCGCGCCGGGAGTCCGATAGGAGCGAAGCGACTACACATGGCATTCGGTCTGGGCGTGGCCAAGGGCATGCTGACCACGATCAGTCATCTGGTGAAGGCGCCCGTCACCATCCAGTACCCCGAAGAACGTCTCGAAATGCCGATCTGGACACGTGGGCGTCCGCGGCTGATCTACGAGATCGATACGGGCGAGCTGCGCTGCACCGCCTGTGGTGCCTGTGCGCTCGCGTGCCCCGTTGACGTCATCAAGATCGAGCAGCACCCCAGTCCCATCAAGGGCAAGATCCTCGACCGCTTTGACATTGACATGGCGGGCTGCATCGAGTGCGCCTTGTGTGTCGAGGCGTGCCCGTTCCGCGCGATCACCATGGCGCCGGACTTCGAGATGACCTCGACCTTCGATCGCTCAGTCGACCTGGTCTTCGATATGTACGAGCTTCGCATTGCCGGGACGCCAGAGATCGACGCCGGTATGGAACACATCCAGGGGGTCAAGCGTGGCTTGCAGAGCCGCGCGGCCGCGGCACCCGCGCCAGCCGCTCGTGGTGCGGCGGGACCCGTGGCTGGCCAGGCAACTGGTGCCACCGCCGCGCCGACCAGTACGTCGGCGACGGGCAACCAGGTAGCTGCACCGGCTGCTGCGCCGCAGGCGGCAGTCCCGAGCGGCCAGGGCGAGCCCACGGCACAAGCGGCCGCGGCAGCGGCGGCGCCCACAACAGCGGCGGCGCCCACTGACTACGACCCGCTAACGATCAGCGACGGCGACCTCAGGAAGCTGCCGCCGGCTGACCGCGCGCTGATCTACCACGCCAGGCTCAAGGCCTCGGGCTGGACGCCGCCAGCCGCGAAGTCATGACCGGACACTTCAGTCGACCACGACGAGGCAATTGTCGCCCTTCGGCTGCGCCAGGCCGTGGCCGCGCGATCCGCTCCGCCGGGGTGGCAGCAAATCGCGCATGTTAGGCACGACCGATCCGTTCCAGACCTTCGTCGCGACGTTGACATTCTGGATAGGCGCTGTGGCATCTATCGCGGCGGCATACCTGATGGTGGTCTCGATCAAGAACATGATCCGCGCCGCACTGGCGCTGACCACCGTTCTCGGCGGCGTGGCGACGATGTACGCCTTGCTCGGCGCCGACTTCCTGGCCGCTGCCCAGCTGGTGGTCTATGTCGGTGCGATCATGGTCCTGATCATCTTTGCCATCTTCATGACCCCCGGGCAGATCGACGTGCCTGGTCTCGTCGGCAGCCGACAGCGGCTCGGCGCGATGCTCGTCTCGCTGGGCGTCGGTGTGATTTCCATCTGGGTCGTGATCCGCGAGCCGTGGAAGGAACGCACGACGCTGCTCGATCTCCCGACTGCCGAATCGATCGGCGGGCTGATGCTGACCCGCTATGTCCTGCCCTTCGAAATCGCCTCCATCTTGTTGACGGTGGCCCTCATTGGCGCCATCGTGATCGCCCGAGAAGAGTGATGGATTTCCTCGTCCCAGGCCTACGCCATTTTCTGGTGCTGGGCAGCATCCTGTTCTCGCTCGGCATGTACGGTGTCCTGTCAAGGCGGAACGCCATTGGCATCTTGCTCAGCATTGAGCTGATGCTCAACGGTGTGAACCTGCTGTTCGTCGCTTTTGCACGCTATCTGACCACCCAACAAGAGCTCGCTGGGCAGATGTTCGCGATCTTCATCATCACCCAGGCCGCTGCCGAGGCAGCCGTGGGGCTGGCAATCATCATCGCCATCTATCGCCAGCGGCGCACCGTCCAGGTCGATCAACTGGACCTGATGAAGGGTTAGAGCAAGCGATGGTTCAGACCGCCGCAACGATCCTGCTGCTGCCGCTGCTCGCGTTCGTGCTGATCGTCTTCGTGACGCGCAAGAACCAGCCGCTGTCGGCGTGGCTTTCGATTATCGCCATGGGCCTGTCCGCGTTGCAGGCCATCTTCCTCGTCCTGCCCTTCGTCATGTCGGGTGGTACCGACCATTACGAATGGCAATGGCTACGGCTGCTGCCCAACGGTGTTACGCAAGGCGCGCCCGAGGGGTTCTTGCGACTCGGCATCGGCGTCGATGCGCTCGCCGCGATCATGCTCGTCGTTGTCACCAGCGTCAGCTTCCTGGTCCAGGTGTATTCGCGCTCATACATGATCGAGCACGGCCACCGCGACCCTGGATACAGCCGCTTTTTTGCCTACCTGTCGCTGTTCACCTTCAGCATGCTGGTCGTCGTCCTGGCCAACAACCTGCTGTTCCTGTTCATCGGTTGGGAGCTGGTTGGCCTGTGTAGCTACCTGCTCATTGGCTTCTGGTTTGACCGGACAGCGCGTCGCGGTGTCCATCTCCTGCCACCCTGGGTCGCCGCCAAGAAAGCCTTCCTGACCACGCGCGTCGGCGATGTTGGCTTTCTGATTGGTCTGATTGTCCTCTGGAATCGCGGTGGCACCCTGCAGCTCGATGAGCTGTTCGCCCAGGTCGAGCATCAGACGGGCAGCCTGTTCCAGGCCAGCCTGCTCGGCCAGCCGGTCATTTTCTGGGCCTGCCTGTGTCTGTTCGCCGGGGCGGTCGGCAAGAGTGGCCAGTTTCCGCTCCACGTCTGGCTGCCTGACGCGATGGAGGGTCCGACACCCGTCTCGGCGCTGATCCACGCCGCCACGATGGTCGCCGCGGGCGTCTATCTGGTCGCGCGAACGTACCCGTTGTTCGAAGCCTCCCATGGTGCGCTGACCGTCGTCGCCGTCATCGGCGGCTTCACGGCCATCTTCGCCGCAACGATGGGTCTGGCCAGCAACGACATCAAGAGAGTCCTGGCCTATTCGACCGTCAGCCAGCTGGGCTACATGATGCTGGCGCTCGGCGCCGGTAGTCTCGCCGCTGGCATGTTTCACCTGTTCACCCACGCCTTCTTCAAAGCCCTGCTGTTTCTCGCGGCGGGCTCCGTGATTCACGCCGTTGGCACCAACGACATTGGCGAAATGGGCGGCCTGAGAAAGTTCATGCCGCGGACGTACTTCACGATGGCGATCGGTGGCCTGTCGCTGGCGGGCTTCCCGTTTTTTTCGGGCTTCTGGTCGAAGGATGACGTGCTCGTCGCGACCGCGAATGGTGGTGGCCCGCTATTACTGGCGTTCGCGCTGATCACGGTGTTCCTGACCGCGTTCTACACGTTCCGCATGTTCTTCCTGACGTTCCATGGCCAGTTCCGCGGACCCGTTGAGGCTGCCATCGATACCCATGGACACCCGGCGGAGATCGACGCGGAAACGCATTCCGCGGGCCTGCACGAGTCAGACTTCTGGATGACGGGACCGCTCATCATCCTCGCGATTCCAGCCGTCGTCATCGGCTTCTGGGGCTCGCCTTTCGGCAATCACGGGTTCCAACGGCTGCTCGAAGGCAATGCCTTCGTTGAGACAAGCGTAAACCTGCCGCTGGCGGCGGTAAGCTCGGTTCTGGCGATCGCTGGCATTGGTACGGCATGGCTGGTCTACGGCACGCGGGCCTACGTGAGTGAGCCGCTGCTGCGCTTTGGGGCGCTGTACCGCATCGTCAACCGGCGGTACTACATCGACGAGTTCTACATGTGGCTCATCGACAAGGTGGTGATTGGCGCCGGCTACGCGCTGGCGATCTTTGATCGCCAGGTGCTCGATCGGATCGTCAACGGCATCGCCGCGGCCTTCGCCGTCGGTGGTCGAGCCTTACGTACTTCACAGACAGGGCGTGTCCAGAACTATGGATTGGTGTTGTTCGGCGGCATGGCCGTGATTGCAGTGGTCGTGGTGCTCGTGCCGCTGGTGCGGCCGTGATTGCACTCAGCCCGGATCTGGGGCGGGTCATCCTGCAGCTGGTGCTGTGGTTGCCGCTCGTCGGCGCCCTCGTCGTGGCGCTGATTGGCAACGGCCGCAGCGCAACGCTGACGGGTGAAGCGCCCCTGGTCACGTCGCGGGCATGGCGCTGGGCGACGGGCTTCGCGGCGATCACCTTTATCCTGGCCGCCTGGCTCTTCCTCGGCTTCGACACCAGTCACGCCAGCAATTACCAGTTCGAGACCCGTCTCTCCTGGCTGCCCTTCGGCAGCGACTACCGCATCGGCGTCGACGGCCTGAGCATGCCGCTCGTCGCCCTGAACGCGCTGCTCAGCCTGAGCGCTATCGCCGGCTCGTGGCGCATTACGACCCGCCAGTCCACGTACTTCAGCCTGTTCCTGATCCTCGAGTCCGCCGTTTTCGGCGTCTTCACCGCCAGCGACCTGTTCCTGTTCTTCCTGTTCTGGGAGCTCGAGCTGATCCCGATGTTCTTGATCATCGGTATCTGGGGCGGCGCCCGACGCGAGTACGCGGCATTCAAGTTCATTCTCTACACCGTCGCCGGCTCGGCGTTCATGCTCGTGGGCATCTTCCTGATCGCCTACTTCGGCCCGCGGCCACTCACGTTTGGCATCCCCGAAATTGCCCAGTTCAACTTCAGTCAGTACGGCACCGGGATCGCCTCGCTCGGGGGTCTGGCCTTCATTCTGTTGTTCATCGGCTTCGCCGTGAAAGTGCCCGTCTTCCCCTTCCACACCTGGCTGCCCGACGCCCATGTCGAGGCGCCAACGGCGGGCAGCGTGATGCTCGCCGGTGTCCTGCTGAAGATGGGCGGCTACGGCCTGCTTCGCTTGTGCGTGACGCTCCTGCCACAGGCGGCCCACGACTGGCAGTGGCTATTGATCATCCTGGCCGTCGTCAACAGCATCTATGGCGCCCTGGTCGCTCTGGCTCAGACCGACCTGAAGAAGATGATCGCCAACTCCAGTATCAGCCACATGGGTTATGTCATCCTGGGCATCGCCGCGCTCACGCAAGTTGGCTTCCACGGCGCTTTGCTGGTCATGCTGGCCCACGGCCTGTACAGCGGACTCCTGTTCAGCATGGTCGGTCTGGTCTACGACCGCACCCACACCCGCGAAGTCAGCGCGATGAGCGGTCTGGCGGCGCGAATGCCGTTCATCGCCACCGTCTTCATGCTGGCTGGCCTGGCCTCATTGGGTTTGCCGGGATTGGCCGGCTTCGTTGCCGAATTCACGACGTTCATCGGCGCCTATGGCGTGTTCCCGCTGGCCACCATCCTGTGTGTCTGCACTATTGCCATCACCGCTGGTTACATCCTGTGGCGTCTGGGAGCGGTCCTCTTTGGACCGCTGTCACCCGAGTGGGCGACATTGGGTGACGCGATCTGGCGCGAACGTATCGCCGTCGGAATGCTGGCCGCCGCGACGTTGTTGATCGGCGTCGTACCCAGCGTGGTGGCCGACATGTCCGCTGGCGGTGTGGCGCCGATCGCCAACGCCGTCGCTCAAGGAGGGCAACGCTAGACGATGCAGACCAGCCTGCCGCTGCCGAACGTCACCCCCGAGGATCTACTCCTCGGCCTGACACTGCTGGCGCCCGTGCTGGTGGTCATCGCGACCGCCATCGTCGTGCTCGTCATCGACCTGATCATTACTGACTGGCTCTCCCGTCGCCCACTGATGTGGATCTCGGCGCTGGGCTTGCTGGGCGCCCTCGGCGCGTGTGCGCTGCTGTGGACTGGCGGTTACGTCGGCAAGACGGCTTTCGGCGGGTTTCTGGCCCTGGACGCGTTCGCCCTGTTCTTCCAGGCGCTGTTCATCGTCGCCGCGATCCTGGTCATCCTCTCGGCCACCACCTTTGCCAATCGCGAAGAGGTGATCGAAGCCGAGTTCTACGTCATGGTCATGTTGAGCACGTCTGGCCTCATGCTCATGGCCTCTGGCAATGAGCTGATGTCGATCTACCTGGCGCTGGAAGTGACCAGCCTGTCGCTGGCGTTCCTGGCCGCCTGGAACAAGCGCGATGCGATTGCTGGCCAGGGCCTCAAGAGCACCGAGGCGGCCATCAAGTTCTTCCTGCTGAGCGCCATGTCGACATCGGTGTTGCTGTACGGCATGGCTTTGCTTTACGGCATCACTGGCGCGACCACGCTGGCTGACATCTCGCGGGTCCTGACGGGTGCGCCGTCGCCGGCGGCACTGCTTTCGGTGACGATGTTGATCGCTGGCCTCGGCTTCAAGATCGCCGCGGCGCCGTTCCAACTGTGGACACCAGACGTCTACCAGGGTGCGGCAACGCCAGCTACAGCCTTCTTCTCCGTTGGTTCGAAAGCGGCAGGGTTTGCCGTGATCCTGCGCATCTTCAACGGTGCGCTGCCTTCGATCAGCCCCGAGTGGGCGGTCCTGTTCGGCGTGCTGGCGTTTATCACCATGACTGTCGGCAACCTGATCGCCATCGTCCAGACGAACATCAAGCGGTTGATGGCCTACTCGAGCATCACCCACGTCGGGTACATGCTGATTGGCCTCGCGACGACCAAAGGTGAAGGCTCCAGCGCGGTGATGTTCTACCTGCTGGCGTATACGTTCACGAACCTGGCAGCGTTCATCATTATCACGATCATGGCCGACTATGCGCCCGACGATGACATTGCTGGCTATACGGGTCTGGCGCAGCGCTCGCCGCTGCTGGCGCTAGGGCTGACGGTGGCGCTGTTATCGCTGGCCGGCATCCCGCCGTTTGTGGGGTTCTTCGCCAAGCTGTACCTGTTCCTGGCCGCGATTCAGGCCGGCAGCGTTGGGTTGCAAGTGCTGGTGATCTGGGCTCTGATCATGTCGGCCGTGTCGCTGTACTACTACGGTCGCGTAATCCATGCGATGTGGATGCGTGAGTCGCTCGAGCCAGCGCCGGTTCGAGCTGCCAGTTTTTCGCAAGGTCTGGCGCTGGCGGCGAGCCTGGTCGGGGTAGTCCTGTTCGGTATCGCCGGTCGGCCGTTCCTCGATGCGGCGGTCTCAGCCTCGACCATTTTTGGGCGCTGAGACTGCCCCAATCGGGACCTACCCAGCGAGACCTACCGAGCGATTAAGGCAATATCCTGGAATGACTTCGCGTGGGGGTGGTCGTCGACGTACGGACAGAGCTGATACGGGTCAAAGTGGAGTGGCTGCAGCCCCGCGGCTCTCGCACCACGGACGTCGTAGCGGACCGTATCACCGACGTACAGTGACGAGGACGGCGCCACGCCAAGCGGGTCGAGCGCGTGGCGAAAGATCTCGGCAGCTGGTTTCGCTACGCCGACCACGTGTGAATCCACAATCGCCAGGACGGGCACACCGAGGCCCTCGCCGACCTGGCAGATCTGCCCTCGTCGGAGCTGCTCCTCGATACTGCCGTCAGCATTGCTGACAATGCCCAACTTGATTCCGGTCGCAGCCAGGCTACGCAGGCCCTCGACCGAGCCCCGGACCGGCTGACGCCACAGGTCGATGTTTGGTCCGTTCCACAGCGGCCGCAGCGCCGTCAGTGCCGCCGACAGATCAGCTTCGCCAACGCCAACCGCGCGGGCATACGCTTCCAGGTAGGCCCGCCGTTCGACCAGGACCTCGTCGGGTGATGCGTCGAGGGCGCGAATGCCTGCATAGTGCGCCCGCTCCGCGGTGTCGCCTTCGACGACGATACCCAACGGCTCAAGAGCAGCGCTGACCGACTCGGCGTGTGGCACGAGCAGCACGCCGCCCACGTCGAAGATCACCGCGTCCATGTCTCAGCCGCCACGTCGAAGATCAGCGCGTCCATGTCTCAGTAGACTACTCGCCAGCATGTCGTTTTCGGAGATCGTCGAGCTGCGCGGGCACATCATCGATTCCTATGCCCTGCCACGGATCATGGACGAGGTCATGGACCGCGGCGGCGAGTTCGTGATCCAGGAGATCAACGTCGGCCGCCGCAAAGATGAGCCGTCGTACGCCCGCATTCAGATCTCGGCACCGAGCCAGGATCTGCTCGATCTGTTGCTTGATCGGGCGCAGCGAATCGGCGCCTTGCCCGAAGACATCGAGCAGGTCAACGTCGCGCCGGCGCCAGCCGACGGCGTCTTCCCCGAAGGTTTTTACTCGACCACTAACCTCGAGACGGCCGTACGGCTCCATGGCGAGTGGGTCCGCGTCGAATGGCCCGAGATGGACTGTGCGATCGCCGTTCAGCCAGATGAGTCGCGGGCCTGGACGGTCCCATTGTCCGACGTCAAAGAGGGCGAGCTGGTGGTGGTCGGTCACGATGGGGTGCGGGTGACACCGCTCGAGCGACCGCGGACTCAGCCGCAGGTCTTCGCCTTCATGGGCAGCAGTGTCTCGAGCGAGAAACCCAAAGCGTCGTTGATTCACGAGATCGCTCAGCGGATGCGCGCGATCCGTGAACGCCAGGGACGCGTGATCCTGGTGGGTGGACCGGTCCTCGTCCACACCGGCACCCGCGACAACGTCGCGAGCCTGATTCGCGAAGGTTATGTCAACGTCTTGTTCGGGGGGAATGGTCTGGCGACGCATGACATCGAAATGGCGATGTTCGGCACATCGCTGGGCGTGTCGCTGCGTGAGGGCATCCCGCAAGAGGGTGGGCACGAGCACCACCTGCGAGCGATCAATCGCATTCGCCGCGCGGGCAGCATCGCCGCGGCTGTCGAAAGTGGCGAGTTGACAAATGGGATCATGCATGCGGCCGTGAAAGCTGGGGCGACGTACATCCTGGCTGGCTCGATCCGCGACGACGGTCCCTTGCCCGATGTCGTGTCAGACACGCTGGAAGCCCAACGGCTGATGCGTGCGGAGGTACGCCAGGGTGCAGACCTGGTGCTGGTGCTGTCGTCAATGCTGCACGGCATCGCGACGGGCAACCTGCTGGCAGCCTCGGTGACGACGGTGTGCGTTGATATCAACCCGGCGGTAGTGACAAAGCTGGCCGACCGCGGCAGTTTTCAAGCCATCGGTCTGGTCATGGACGTCGAAGGTTTCCTCAGGGAGCTTTGCGCGAGCCTGGGGGTGGGTGGCGAGCCGGTGGTCCGCCACAACTTCTCCTGAACCCGGGCTCTACCTGCGCTCAACCACACGCCGGCTACTCTGCGTCGAGCCCTGCACCCGGTTGATCGTCTAGTCTGCGCGCGCTGCCGCGTGGACTCGCCGAGGCAAGCTAGGGGGAGCGCCGCGGAGGACCCTTGAAACACAGAGTAGTTATTCTGGCGATGACCCTCGCTGCCCTGACGACGTTCTCGATCAGTAGCGCTGTATTCGCCGATACCCTGACGGTAACGTTTTCGCCGGCCGCCCTTAGCAGCGACGAGCTGCGCCTGAGCGGCTCGCAGCACACCGTGTGGGTCGATACCGAAACGAACAAGACGTACACCTATGACGGCACGTTCGTTGCGTCGGCGAGCGGCGGGGCGGCCCAGAAGAACACGTACTGCGTGTTCAACCCGGACACCTTGCTGAGCTTCATGCCGGCGGGGACGGGCAGTCTCGATCTGAAGCTCGGATCGCCCATGTGCTTCACCAACGCAGGGATGACAACCAACTTCCAGATCATGAGCGGGACGGGCGCGTTCAAAGGTGCGACGGGAGGCGGCAGCGCGGTGTACCAGTCGCCAACCTCGATCGTTTTCACGGGCAACTTCAACCCGCTGTCCTCGGTCAGCGCAACGCCTGAGCTCGACAGCCTGTTGCTGTTTGGGACTGGCGCTTTGGGCCTAGCTGGGTACGGTCTGACGCGTCTGCGGGCTGGGCGCAAGTCAACCTCAGCTTAGCGGCCGTTTTCGCGGCATGCCTGGTCGGCGCGGGTATGTCTCAGGCGTGGGGGCATATTTCTCGCCGACGATCAGGCCATGGCCTGGCAAGCTGGGCAGATCCAACCTGATCGGCGTGCGGGACCACAGGCGCAGCGCTTTGAAGGCCGGGGCAGCGTGCAGCAGGTCGGCCTCCAGGTCACCGCTGCGCTGGGCGACCAGCAGGCCGCCTGGCTCGAGGAACGGGGCGCACAGCTCGACTGCTACCGGCAACGTGGCC
>DASYKL010000288.1:0-2409 GCA_035995405.1 Chloroflexota bacterium | reverse complement strand
CACGTTCGACACACCTTCGGAACGCCTTGGGCACGCCTGATCGGGAGACTGGCCGCTGACCGCTGGCGCGGCGGTCGCCATTCACGGCGCGAGGCGCCGCATTACGGAGGTTCTCCATATGGACGTGGCGCCCATTGTCTCGGTGTTCAACGCGTTGCTAACCGCTGGCGCGGCAATATCACTGGCTGCCACCGCCTTCTTCGTCATGCTGGCGGGCTTTCAATACATGTCCGCCGGCGGCAGTGTCCGCTCGGTCGAGTCGGCCAAGGGCAGCCTCTACAACGCCCTGATCGGCTTCGCCATCGTCATCCTCTGCAGAGTCGTCGCCGGTCTCGTCGGTGGCGCCCTTGGCGCACCCGGAGCGGGGGCTGCGACAGCGGCGACCGTGATGTGGTTGCTGAGCTGAGCTAACCGGCAACTTTGAAGGAGTCTAACCGTGCCGCGTGTCTATGAATTGCCTACCCACCTGCAAGTGGAAGATGTGTTGATTGCCGGGCTTACAGCTCGGCAACTCGTGCGGCTTATGGTCGGCGCATCGGTTGCGTACGGCCTTTGGGACCAGACCGCCACCTTGCCCATTCTCGTCCGACTCTCGGCCACAGGCGTGTTGGTGGTCGCCGGCCTGCTTCTCGCGCTGATTCGGCCAGCCGGACGACCGTTAGATCAATGGCTGATCGCCGCGCTTTTGTTCGCCGCAGCGCCGCGCAGACAGCTGTGGCGCCGCTCAACGCCGGACTTCCTGTACCTGCCCCCTTCAGAAGCCCAGGGCTGGGCCGAGCTGGCGCCACGGCCCGATTGGATTTCGGACGTCGATTCAACCGACGGCAACGTCAGTCCATCAATGTCGATCGCGGCGTGGCGTCAGCGATGAACGCGAGCGCCCAGGCCCGGCTCGAACTGCTGGCACTGGAGGGCGGTGTCGCGCGCTTCGGCACGACGAAGAACGGACACGCCATCAGCGTGCTGGATCTTGTCGGCAGCGAGGCCTCCATGAGCACCGCCGACGACGCTACCCAGGAGGAATTGCTGGCCGGCCGCGCACAATTTCTAAACGCGCAGACCGCGCCCTTCCAGGTTCTCGTGCGGACCGAGCCAGTTGACCTCGATGGGCACCTGCGTCGCGTGCAGGCTCGAGCGGATCTGCTGGCTGAGCCGCTCGCTTCGGTCGCTCGCGACTACGTGGCTTTTGTACAGGCACTGGCATTCCAGCGGACGCTGCTCGAACGCCACTGTTACGTGGTTCTGCCCGCCCAGACCGAGCGACCGGTCGTTTCGTTGAGTCGCCGCTTACGCGGCGTGTTCAGCCGAGGGTCGCTCTCAGACGAAGTCGGCGACGATGCGATTCCAGCAGAGCTCGCGAGACGTCTTGGCGCCCGATCCGAACACGTAGCGCGCCAGCTTGGCCGGTCAGGGTTACGCACGCGCCGGCTCTCGAGCCAGCAACTCGCCGAGTTGTTACACCGTTGCTGGTCGCCCGAGCTCGCCCGCGTGCAGCGGCTGCGAGAAGAGCTCGGCGCCTACACCACCCTGGCTGTTGGGGGTCGCCGACTGGCGCTCCAGGATCAGCCGCGCGAACGCCAACCGGAGCGTAATGCTGAGACCGCCGCGGATCCTGCCGATGAATATCAAAAGGATGATGGGTTGTTTGGGCTCGGCGCGCGCACACTGGCCGACCTGATTGCGCCCAGCGCCTGCGAAATCCGCCGCGATCATGTTCGTCTGGATGCTCACTACGCGCGAGTGCTGGCAGTCACTGCCTACCCGCGACTGGTCAGCCCGGGCTGGCTGAGTCTGCTAGTGGAGTCGGACCTGCCCATTGAATTGAGCCTTCACGTGCGACCGCTGGCCTCGGCCGACATGGTGCGGGCGCTGGGGGTACAGATCGCACGCCTGCAGTCGTCACGGTTGGCTGCGCTGCGGGGTGAACGCGTCGGCGACCCCGAGCGTGAGATCGCCCTCGAGGATGCCGAACGGCTACGTGAACGGCTGCAACGCGGCGAAGAGCGCCTGTTTGCCGTAAGCCTGTATCTACTGCTGCGAGCGAGAAGTCCACGGGATCTCGACGAACTCACCCGTCGGGTCGAGGAACAATTAGACGCACTTCTAGCCCACTCCAGGCGCGCCCTCTGGGAGCAGGAGCGAGGGTTTATGAGTTGCCTGCCGCAGGCTCAGGACGCGCTCCTCGTGCCGCGAAATCTGGACACTAGCGCCCTCGCCGCAACGCTGCCATTCGTCGGCCCGTCCCTGGCAATGGAGACCGGCATGCTGGCTGGGGTTGCTGGCACGGGCCAGACTCCGGTCCTGCTGGATCCATTCGATCGGTCGCTCGACAATGCCAACCAGGTCGTCATCGCTCCGGCTGGAGCCGGCAAGAGCTTCTTCTGCAAACTGCTGGCACTGCGGCAGCTC
>DASYKL010000287.1:0-6556 GCA_035995405.1 Chloroflexota bacterium | reverse complement strand
GTGTACTTCGCGATCATCACCCAGGCCCTGGCTTTTATCGCCACGACGTTGTTTATCGGCCAGCAGCCGTTCACCGGCGGGACGAACGGTTTGACGAATTTCTCCACGATTTTTGGGCAGCCGCTGCGCGACGCCGAAGTGCAAGTGCGCATGTTCCAGGTGACGGCACTCGTGCTGGCGGCTTGTCTGGCGTTCACGTTGTGGCTCTCACGCTCGCGATTTGGTCGGTTGCTTGTCGCGCTGCGCGACGACGAGCAGCGGGTACGCTTCAGCGGTTACAACCCGACGTTGCTGCGGGCGGTCGTGTTCGGTCTGTCGGCCGCGTTGGCGGGATTGGGTGGTGCCTTGTTCGTGCCGCAGGTGGGCATCGTCAATCCTGACTCGCTAGGCATCATTCTGGGCATCCAGATGGTGATCTGGGTGGCAGTTGGTGGTCGCGGCACGCTCGTCGGCGCAGTAGTTGGAGCGATCGTCGTCAATGCGGCGCAGACCGCCGTCAGTGAGACATTCCCCGATGTCTGGCAGTACGGTATCGGGGCGTTGTTTGTCGCCACGGTGTTGTTGTTTCCCCATGGTCTGGTCGGCGGTTTGCAGTCGATGGTGCGGTGGGCGCCGAAAACACGGGCACCGGCCGACTCCCAACCGGCGAAGGCATCGGAGGTGGCCGTGTGAGCCTGTTGGCCATCAGCGACGTCAGCATCAGCTTCGACGGCGTCCGCGTCCTCGATCATTTGAGCCTATCGCTTGAAGCAGGTGAGCTGCGTTTCCTGATCGGACCCAATGGTGCGGGTAAGACGACATTGATCGACGTGGTCAGCGGCAAGACGCGACCGCAGTCAGGCCGTGTCACGTTCGACGGCGCCGACGTCCTGCGTCTCGAGCCGCATCAACTGGCGCGGCGCGGGATGAGCCGTAAATTCCAGACGCCGGCGATCTTTCCGAGTTTGACGGTGCACGAGAACCTGGAGGTCACCGCCGGCTCCGATCAACGTCACGGTGGTTGGCGGCTGCTGCGACCGGTGGACGCCGAAGTGAATGCGCGTATCGCGGACGCGCTGCAGCTGACACGTCTTGGCACTGAGGCCGATACCCGCGCGGGACTGCTGTCGCACGGCCAACAGCAATGGCTCGAAATCGGCATGCTGCTCGTCCAGCGGCCGCGTTTGATGTTGTTGGATGAGCCGGTCGCTGGCCTGACGCGAGCCGAGCGCGACCGCACCGGTGAGCTGCTCAAGAACGTACAGGAACGCTGCGCGATTTTGATTGTCGAACACGACATGGCGTTCGTCCGCAAGTTCGATGCAACTGTCACGGTGCTGCACCAGGGCAAGGTGCTGGTCGAAGGGCCGCTGCCGGTGGTCCAGCGGGACGAGCGCGTCATCGAGGTCTATCTCGGGCGGCTGGACAAGGCCGAGGCCGAGGCGGTGGCGGAGGCAGAAGTGGTCGCATGAGCGCGATTCTGTCGCTGCGCGACGTCACTGTCGGCTATGGCGATGGAACGGTCCTGGCCGACGTATCGTTGGAGGTGGGCGCCGCTCAGGCGGTGTGTTTGCTCGGACGCAACGGCGTCGGCAAGACGACGCTGGTCAAGACGCTGATCGGGCTGCTGCGGCCGCGTCGCGGGCAGGTGCTGTTCGAAGGACAGGACATCACGCGTCTGGCGCCAAATGGTCGGGCGCGTCTGGGGATTGGATATGTGCCGCAAGGCCGTCTGGTGTTTCCGCAACTGACCGTCCGCGACAATTTGCTGATCGGCCAGGAGGCGTTGCGGCCCGGGCAGACGACTGGTCTCGACGACGTGCTCGACCTGTTTCCCGTACTGGGCGAGATGCGCGATCGCCTTGCTGGGGCTTTGTCGGGTGGGCAGCAGCAGCAGCTGGCGATCGGCCGGGCGCTCGTCGGGCGCCCCAAGCTCCTGTTGCTGGACGAACCCACCGAAGGCATCCAACCGTCGATCGTGCTGGAGATTCGACGCGTGCTGCGTCGGATCCGCGACCAGACTCAGGTCGCTATGCTGCTAGCCGAGCAGTTCCTCGACTTTGCGACAGGTCTGGCGGATGAGTACTGTGTGTTGGATGGCGGCGTCGTGGCCCTGGCCAGTAGCGCGGCGGAGCTCGACAAAGCCGCGGTCCATGAACTGCTTGCCGTCTAAGGAGAGCAAATATGTACCTGACCCCGCGCGAGCAGGAGAAGCTGCTCGTGACCGTCGCGGCGGACCTTGCGCGCCGGCGGCGCGAGCGCGGTCTGAGGTTGAACTACCCGGAGGCGGTGGCGCTCATCGCCAGTGAGTTGATGGAAGGCGCGCGCGATGGACGCAGCGTGGCTGACCTGATGGGCTACGGCAAGACCATTCTCGGCCGTCACGATGTGATGGATGGCGTCCCGGAGATGATTCCCGAAGTCCAGGTCGAAGCGACGTTTCCGGATGGGACGAAGCTGGTGACCGTTCACCAGCCGATCCCATGAGGCCAGGCGAAATCATCGTCGCGCCAGGCGAGATTACCCTCAATGACGGGCGAGAGACACGAACGGTTGATGTCGCAAACATGGCTGATCGACCCATTCAGGTGGGTTCGCACTTTCACTTCTTCGAGGTCAATCGCGCGCTGAGGTTCGACCGTGAGGCGTCCCGTGGATTCAGGTTGGACATACCGGCCGGAACCTCCGTGCGGTTCGAGCCCGGCGAAGAACGGTCGGTGAACCTGGTGGCGCTGGGCGGCCGGCGCATCGTCCGCGGCCTGAACGGCTTGATCAACGGTCCCTTAGATACGCATGGCGCTTAGACAGGACCGCCGCGCGTATGCCGCGCAGTTTGGACCAACGGTCGGCGATCGCATCCGACTCGCTGATACCGATTTGTGGTTGGAAGTCGAAGAGGATCGCAACGTTTACGGTGAGGAAGCCAGATTCGGTGGCGGCAAAGTCGTGCGCGACGGCATGGGCCAGGGGGTCGCCCGCGATGTACCGGATGTCGTGATCACCAATGTGGTGGTGCTTGACTACTGGGGCGTCGTGAAGGCTGATGTCGGCATCAAAGATGGGCGCATCCGCGCGGTCGGCAAAGCGGGCAACGGCGACATCATGGACGGCGTCGACCCACTGCTGGAGATCGGCGCTGGCACCGAGATCATCGCCGGTGAAGGCATGATCCTGACGGCGGGCGGGATCGATTCGCACATCCACCTGATTGCGCCGCAGCAGATCGACGAAGCGATTTCGTCTGGCATAACGACGATGCTTGGTGGCGGAGTCGGGCCGGCGACAGGAACCAAAGCGACGACGTGTACACCGGGGCCGTGGAATATCGCGCGGATGCTCGAAGCAGCCGAAGCCTACCCGGTTAATCTGGGATTGCTGGGTAAAGGCAACTCGTCAGATCTCGATTCGCTCAGGGAGCAGATCGAAGCTGGCGCGTGCGGGCTGAAGCTGCACGAGGACTGGGGCTCAACGCCGGCTGCCATCGATACGTGTCTGCGCGTGGCGGATGAGATGGACGTACAGGTAGCGATCCATACCGACACCTTGAACGAGGCCGGCTTTGTCGAAGACACAATCGCCGCCATTGCCGAGCGGACAATTCACACCTATCACACCGAAGGCGCCGGCGGCGGCCATGCACCGGATATCCTGAAGATCGCCGGCTACGCGAACGTCCTGCCGTCCTCGACCAATCCGACGCGGCCGTTCACGGTCAATACGCTCCAGGAACACCTGGATATGTTGATCGTCTGCCATCATCTGTCGCCTGACATCCCCGAGGATCTGGCGTTCGCCGAATCGCGAATTCGGCCACAGACGATCGCGGCTGAGGACATTCTCCACGATCTGGGAGCGATCAGCATGATGAGCTCCGACTCGCAGGCGATGGGTCGGGTCGGCGAAGTGATCCTGCGGACCTGGCAGACGGCGCACAAGATGCGTCAACAGCGCGGACCGCTGCAGGGTGACGGTGCGTCGGACAATACGCGGATCAAGCGATATCTGGCCAAGTACACGATCAATCCCGCGATTACGCATGGCCTCTCAGACGTGGTCGGGTCGATCGAGGTCGGCAAACTGGCTGATCTGGTGTTGTGGCAGCCCGCTTTTTTCGGCGTCAAGCCAGAGCTGGTGATGAAAGGGGGCATGATTGCCTGGGCGGCGATGGGCGACCCCAACGCTTCGATCCCCACGCCTCAGCCGGTCCTGTATCGGCCGATGTTTGGAGTCGCCGCGCGGCACTCGACGTCGGTCACGTTTGTGTCAGCGGCGGCGATTGCGGCTGGCGTGCCGCAGCGGCTCGGCTTGAGAAAGATGGTTATCGCGGTAAGGAACACGCGGCGCCTCGGAAAACGCGACATGAAGCTCAACGATGCGACGCCCGTCATCACCGTCGATCCGGAGACGTACCGCGTTGAAGCCGATGGCGAGTGGCTGACGTGTGAGCCAGCCACGTCGCTGCCGATGGCGCAGCGGTATTTCCTGTTCTGATGGCTGCTACGTTGTTTGACCTGCTGCAGCTTGCTGACTCGTCGTTTCCGAGCGGCGGGTACGCGCATTCTGGCGGTCTGGAAACACTGTACGTGTGGGGCGAAGTCGACCTGGGGGCCCATCTGCGGTTCCTCTTGACGAACGGCCTGGCGCACCTCGAACTGCCGGTCGTCCGCGAAGCGTATTTGTCCCAGGATGAGGCGGACGTGGCCGAACTGGGGGTGCTGATGGACGTTTTACTGCCTGTCACAGAACAGCGCGCCGCGTCGAGGTCCATCGGCCGTGGTGTTCTCCGAGCGGCGGGGCGGATTCGACCTATAGAACTGGCCGCTGAGCACCACGCCGTGGTGTTCGGCGTCGTGCTGCGGGCGTGGGGCCTGGAGCTCGATGACGGGTTGGACGTCTACGCCTTTCAGGCGGTGCGGCAGCAACTGTCCGCCGCCCAACGGCTGGGCAAGATCGGCCAATCGACGCTGCACGACTTACTCGATCGCTTGAAGCCGGCCATGTCGGCCGCCATTGCGGAGTCATGGACTGTCGCTCGCGACGAGATTGGTGGCTTCGCGCCGCTACTCGATCTGGCGGGCATGGCCCATGCGAAACAACAGGCGCGCCTGTTCCTGTCATGACTGCCCTGACCGCCTTGAGAATTGGCATCGGCGGCCCGGTTGGCTCGGGCAAGACGGCCCTGGTGCATGCGCTGTGTCGCGAGCTGGGCAGTCAGATAAGTATGGCCGTGATCACGAACGACATTTACACACGCGAAGACGCCGACTTTCTCATTCGCGCTGGCTCGTTGCCGGCGGAGCGGGTTGTCGGTGTGGAGACCGGCGCGTGTCCGCACTCGGCGGTGCGCGACGACATTTCTATCAACATGAATGCAGTCGAGGATCTGGAACGGCAGTTTGTTGGGCTGCAACTGCTGCTGATCGAATCGGGCGGGGACAACCTGGCGGCGACTTTCAGTCCAGAACTGGTGGATTACACGATTTACGTGATCGATGTCGCGGGCGGAGAAAAAATCCCGCGAAAGGGTGGACCAGCCCAGACGTACTCGGACTTGCTGCTGATCAATAAAACCGACCTGGCGGCGCTGGTCGGCGCGTCAGTGGAGGTCATGCTGCGTGAGGCGAACGCGTTGCGCGAAGGACGACCTGTCGTACCAACGGCCTTGCGACATGGGACTGGCGTCACTGAGGTGTGTGAGTGGGTCAGGGCGCGCATTTCGGACGGACGACACGCGCCGCCCGAGCGCACCGACGCGGCCCACGCGCACGCGCATTCGCACACGCACGTCCATTGAACGGGTCGCTGTTTCTGCGCGCCGGGCTCCTCGACGGGCAAACCGTGCTGCTCGAGTCGTGCGGCACGTACCCATTGCAAGTCGCGCGGCCGCAACGGGACATGGCAGGCAGCTTGTCGCTGGTCGTATTGTTACTTTCGGGCGGATTGCTGGACGGCGACTGCATCTCGATGGACATCGTGGTCGAACGCGGCGCGCGGCTGGCCGTGAGGACGCAAGCGGCGACCCAGGTCCATGCTGGTCGTTCGACCCAGCGTCTTCAGGTGACTGTGGCTGAGGACGGCTGCTTCAGCTATGTCCCGCACGCGGTGGTACCCCATGCGAGGGCCGTGTACCACGGCCAGAACGGGGTGGTGCTGGCCGAGGGTGCGCGGGCGTTGATCGCTGATGTGTTGAGTCCGGGCCGCGTGCAATTTGGCGAATGCTTTGCGTACCAGGAAGTGCGGCTCGACCTTGACGCGCGTGCGGGCAGCAGACCGCTTGCGCGGGAGCGAGCGGTGCTGCGGCCCGATATCGCATTGCGTGGCGCGCAGCTTGGCGCATTCAGCCATGTGGCGGGAGCGTATATGCTCGGGCCAGGCGAAGCGCCGCACGTCGCGGCGGGTGGCCCGGACGTGCGGATTGGCGCAAGCGAACTGGCACGTGGCGGCTGGTTCGTCCGCGCTCTGGCGGACCGAGCGACGACGCTCGATCAGCTGTTGGCTGGTCTGTCGGCTAACTGGTGGGCTGTTGTGCAAAGTGACTAAACCAGCGCGTGCCAGTTTGGTGGCCAGCGCCGTATCG
>DASYKL010000286.1:0-2430 GCA_035995405.1 Chloroflexota bacterium | reverse complement strand
GCCGGCCACGTCGAGCGGGCCAGGCAGTGGGACGCGAAACTCAACAGGCAACGCTCGAGAGCGTAGCGCCTAGGGCAACGCTTTGAGCGCCATTGGCGCGCGGGGTGGCATCCTGAGGCCCATGGCAGCGCGGGCTCTTCTCGTGGCGATAGCGGTTCTAGCGGCTTTGGGCCTCAGTGGCACGGCAGCGCAAACACCAGCATGGCGGACCGCGCAAGGTGGCGGCGGACTCACCCGACCTGCCTTCTGGGAAGCGCTGCCTGGTGTTTTCGCCGACAATGGCCAGGTCATCATCCAAGGCCGCGACAGCGATCCGAGTCTGCCACTCATCGATCGCTATGGGCCGCGGATCGATGCTCGCGGCGATTTTCGGGTTGTCGTCAGCCTGGCGGCCGCGACCGAGTCCGTCGCCGCCCTCACGCTCCTGGATGCGTCCGCCGAAGCCGCCGATCCGAGCCCGGCCAGCGCGCGAGTCGAGATCGGCTTGCAGCAGGGCCAGGTCCTGGTGCAGGTCTTCGACGGCTCGAGCCCAGACCCGTCTAACAGACAGTCGTTCGCTTCAGACGCGCCGCTGGGCCCGGTGACTGTCGCGGTGAGCCGAACCAATGATGCATTTGGCATTGAAGTGAGCGGCCAGTCAGTCGGTGAGCTCGACGACCCTGGTCTGTTCACGTCGGGTACCGCCATCGTTGGCGCCCGCGTCGGCGCTGACAACCGCCTCACGCTCAATGCTTTGGAGGTCCAGGTACGCAGCAGCCCGAACGCGACCAACGCCGCCCAGGTCTCGCGCTGTGCGCCCGACCGGCTGCTGATCGCCGGTTCGCCGTCCGACGAAACGGAGCTAACCGGACTGTACTGGCTCTATCCAGATACCGATCCAACCCTGATTCGGCCAATCGAGCTGCGCCAGACCCAGCGCAGCTTCCTGGTCGCGATCTCGCCCGACAACCGCTGGGTGACGTACTACCAGCGCTCATCACAAGCCACCAACGATCGCTTCATCGTCGATACCTGGATCCTCGACATCGCGACCGACGAGCGGACGATGCTGGTCGATGGCAACGCCCCGCTGGGCTGGATCGCCGACAGCAGCGCTATCGTCCTCGGCGACCGGCCCAACCTGATGGCGGCGGTTCCCAGCGGCGAGCTGGTGCCGACCACCGGTCAGCTGATCGCCGCCGATTCCATGCGCATGGTGACCTCGCCCAATGGGCGCTACCGCGCAGCTGTGGGCAACACTCCCAGCGGTGCCGCCGGGTTCAATATTTTGGACACGTCAGCTGGTGAGCTCATCGTGAGTCTGCCCACTGGCCGTGGAGCAGTCCAGATGGCCTGGGCGCCAGATTCGACCCATCTGGCATTCACGTCCGGCACCGACAGCTCCGCGGGCCTGATCTGGAAACTGCGCGAAGTAGACCTGACGGACCAGTCCGTGGCGCTGGTCGAGAGCACCAGAGACATGGCGGTTCACTCGGCGCTGTGGACACCACGGTCGGCGGCCTGCACCGCGCCTTAGTCAGGGCGTCGGCTGCGACCGAGAGTGAACTCCAGCGTGGCCCCGTCGGCGAGCCGACTCCAGTCCAGCCACGTCGCGTCCAGCGGTACGCTGTCGAGCGTCAGCATCTGCGCATACGGTGCGTCTTCGGCGGCACCGCGCCCGACAATACGCAGGTCACGGCCGTTCGCCAGGTGCACCACGGCTTCCTCGAACAGCGGACTGCCGAGCGCAACGCCGGCCACACCGGGCACCAGCGGGTAGAGCCCGAGCGCCGAAAAGACGTACCACGCCGACGTCGCCCCAGCGTCATCGTTGCCTGGCAGTCCGCCTGGCGTCGTGTCGAACGTCTCGAGCTGGATGCGACGTATCACCGATTGTGCCCTGGCCGGGGCGCTTGCAAAGTCGTAGGCCCATGGCGTGCCGAGATTGGGCTCGTTGCCGATCCACATGCGCGGCCGGTTCTGTCCGGCGTTGAGCTCGGCGAAGAAATCATCCAGGCGAGCCACGGCCAAATCTGGTCCACCCAAGCGGTTGACCAGATTTGGATAATCGAACGGCACCATCCAGGTGTATTGCGCGGCATTGCCTTCGACGAACCCGCAGCACGCGTGGCTGTGGTCGGCGTTCGGAAAGTGACCCTGAGCATCGCGCGATTCGACATAGCCCGTTGCCGGATTGAATGTGTTCTGCCAGTTGGCGGCCCGCCGTGCGTATGTCTCAGCGCGGTCCACATCGGCCAGCGCCCGCGCAAATTGTGCAATTGCAAAATCGTCAGCGGCGTACTCCAGGGTGATCGACGGCTGATCGGGGATGTAGCCCAGATTGAGCCACGGCTCCAACCATTCACGCACTGGGTGTCCTCCCGATTGAGCGCCAGGAACGGCGGCGCCATAGTCGAGTGCGCGGAGCGCCGCGGCAGTGTCGAAGTCACG
>DASYKL010000285.1:0-15418 GCA_035995405.1 Chloroflexota bacterium | reverse complement strand
CGGCTGAGTGGGATCACCAGTCGGATCCTGATTGATCAACCACTTGTAATGGGGGATCGCCTGCAACACATCCGTCGGCCTGGCGTCAGGCGGTCGGGCGAACACCTGCAAATGAATGGTGTTGGTAGCAGCGTGCGCGATCGGGATCGCGCTTGGAGTTAGACCACTCCCGGTCAGTACTGACTGCAATGCCAGGACAAACGCGAGCGCGGTGCGGATGTAATGCCTCATAGTTTCGCTCTCCCCTGAAAATTGGGATGCGTCTCTCGTGACGCGCAGGGCGGGCGAACAATATGGCGAACGCAGGTGGCCGCTCTATGGCCATCCGCCAGCCGAATCTAACCGTCGTCTGACGGCGAGGATCCCTCGGCAGCAAGCATGTAGCCGATGCTGCGGCGTGTCAGCACGTAGCGTGGCAGTGCCGGATCTGGCTCGATCTTGCGCCGCAAGCGTCGCACATTGGTGTGCAACAGCTCCGTGTCGTGCTCGAAACCGATCCCCCAGACCCGCCGTAGCAGCTCGTCCTGGACAATCACTCGGCCGGCGTGCTGGGCGAGGTGATAGAGCAGCTTGTACTCTTGCGGCGCGAGGTGGACTTCCTGACCGCCCACCGTCACGCGAGCTTGTTGAAAGTCGATCTCCAGGGCGCCGCAGCGAAACGCGGTCTGCGTGTTGTCGTTCTGGTCGGCGACGCGCGAGCGGCGGAGCACCGCCTCCACGCGCGCGATGAGCTCCTCAGCCCCAAACGGCTTGGTGACATAGTCGTCTGCCCCAAGGCGCAGCCCACGCACCTTGTGGACTTCCTCCGCCTTGGCCGTCAGCATGATGATCGACACGTCTGAATATTCACGCAACCGGCGACACACTTCATAGCCGTCCAGATCGGGCAACATCAGATCGAGAATGACGAGTTTCGGGCGCTCGCGCTCGGCGGCATTCAGACCGCCGAGGCCGTCCTGTGCCAGGATCACTCGGTAGCCTTGCCGCTGCAAGTTCATTTGCACCAGGTCGCGATACCGTCGGTCGTCGTCGATGACCAGAATGGTGATCGTTGCGCCGAGTACTCCGGACATAAGACTAGGCGGACAACCTGCGCTCGTCGCGTTGGCCAACCGGTTCCTCCACCAGTTGGCGGGCCTCGGCAGCAGCGAGCGGGATCGTAAACGTGACGGCCGTACCCGGCCCCGTATGGGAGGCCGGCACCACCGGGCTGGTGACCCAGATCCGGCCGCCGTGCGATTCGACGATGCCGCGGCAAATAGCCAGGCCTAAGCCACAACCGCTGATCTGCTGGACCTGCGGCGTCCGACCGCGGTGGAACCGCTCGAATAAGCCAGGCACATCCTCGACTCTGATACCCATACCTTCGTCAACCACGCTCACATGCGCTTCATCGCCAATGCGACGAGCGGAGATCGTGATTCGTCCACCCTTGGGTGAATACTTGACGGCATTGTCAACCAGGTTGTGCATGACCTGCTCCAGCCGTCGTCGATCGGCCAGAATGGCTGGCATCAGCCGCGGCAGGTCGATGCGCAGCGAATGGCTCCGCGCGCGTGGCGCACTGCGCTGCAAGACGGTCGCCACGGCGTTCGCGAGGTCGATTGCCCGTGGCTGGACGGTGAAGGCACCGGCCCTGATCTTCGACATGTCGAGCAGGTTGTCAACCAGATCCTCCAGCTCATCGCTGGCATTGACAACTTCGCGCAAGCAGCGCTCCGTCGTATCCGCGTCCCAATTGCCGGACGGCAGCAGCAACGTCGAGGCGTAGCCTTTGATGCAGCCCAGCGGCGTACGTAGCTCGTGCGACACCGTCGAAAGAAACTGATCTTTCAATCGGTCGACCTCCGCTTCAGCGGAGACATCGCGCAAGACGTATAGCGTGCCACGGTCGGAACCGCTCTGCCCCCGAATCGGCGCATTCGATATCGACACGATCAGCCGGTCGCCTTTGCGACGGCATAGCTCCTCGCGACCGATCGCCGGCGTCTGGCCGATCGAAGGACAGTGATGCTTGCTAACAGCACCGCTTTCATCAGCGAATTGCAGGACATCACAACAGCGGCGGCCGAGCACTTCCTCCGCCGACCAACCGGTAATCACTTCAGCCGCGTGATTGAACGCGGTAATCCGGCGCTGCATGTCGGTACAGATGACCGCTTCGGCCATCGACTCGATCATGCCCTCGTAGCGACTCTTTTCCTGCGCCAGCGCATCGAGAGCAAGCTGCAAGTGGAGGCGCATTTCGTCAAATCGCTCCGCCAGCTCACGGACTTCGCCATCACCGAGCACCGGGACTGGCGTGCTCAGATCACCGCCGGCAATTGCTTCACTTATGCGAGTCAGCGCCCGCACCGGTCCGACCACGCTGCGTCGCGCGAGCCAGATCAAGTAGATTGCGATCGCCATCGCCAGAAACCCGAACGGCACTGCTTCCCACAGCCAGCGGTCCGATAGCGCGGTAAATGCGGATTGCGAGCCACCCAGCGCAATACCCCACGGCGCCACGTCCAGCGGCACAAACGCCATAACGTGACGTTGCCCGCGATCCGCCGGATCTTCGTCGCCAATCGGGTCCGTCACACCAACGGCGTGCGTATGTGTCGGCAGGAACCGGTTGTAAAAGGCGGGGTGTTCCGCTGGGCCAAGCACATGACCAGGTTCACTTGACGCAATCAGCCGATTTTGCTGGTCAACCAGCTCGGCGTGGCCGGTATCACCCATTTGCTGGGCGCCCGCCACCAGCGTGGTCAGCAGCGACACTTTCGGGTCTACCGCGACGCCCATCACGCCGATCGTATTGCCCTCGGCATCGAACATTGGCACGCTGAGGATGACGATGGGCTGGCGCGTCTCCTCGTCAACGCCGACCGGCGACGCGTAACGATGGCCAGTGCGGAGCGGCTCGCTGACATAGAGCAAGTTCGACACGTCGGTGCCGACGTCGAACCACCCACTGGGCGACGAACCGACCAACCGGCCATCGGCCGAGACAACAAACGAGCGTATCACGGAGTCGCGCGCTGGATGGAGCAGACCAGTCAGCGGCGTGGCGACGGCGACCGGACTAGCCAACAACTCTGACGGATTTTGCTGCGCCGCGTACTCGAGCGTTTCGAAGACTTCGCCGACTTCGTGATTCAATTCGGCGGCGACGATCTCCGCGGCATCCAGACGACCTTTGGCCAGGACATCTGCGGCTTCGTTGGCCACCACCATGCCAAGGCCAGCGAGCACCCCGACGAGCAGCAGGAGGGCTGGCAACACCAGTCCCATTTGCCACAACAAGGGCATATGGTGCAGGCGCCGTTCAAGGCGGAGACCCAGCGATAATTTGCGACTCATCTCTATGCGGCCCATCCGGCGGCGATTCTAGTGACGTATCCGTTCCGCGCAACGGTCGATCGGCTTGCCTGTGGTTGACGGCCGGTTGAGCATCGGTTGAGCGGACGCCACCATGCAGTCACAACTCTGCTGCGCTCCCCTTCATGTGCGAGGCCGAGACCAGGTCCAATTGCATGGTTCCGTGGATGACCGAGAGCCTGTGTTGTCTGACAACTACCTGACCAAAAAACAGCCGCGCTGCCGGCTCCGGACCGGAGCACGACAACGCGGCTGGTTCACCTGCCTAATCGACTAACGGCTGCAGCGGACGGTCGCCGAGGCGACATACGTCGCGCCGCCAAACGTGTACGACTTCGAGTACGAGCCAGACACGTCCTGCGCCGACTTGAAGGTCGAGGTCGACGACGCCAGCACGGTGCTGTTCTTGGTCAGACTGGCTGACGCAGTACAGCTATACGAGGTGCTGACCACGGCGCTATCAGCGGCGAAAGCTGGTACAGCACCAGCGAGAGCGATGAGACCGGCACAGGCGACGGCCAAGAACTGCTTACGCATGCGAGTTTTTCCTCCACCCACGTTGGGTCAATTGACACCCTTGGGCTCATTGCAGAAGGGCGTCGGAACGATAAAAAACATGCACAGAGTATGACAACCACCTTTGTATGACCGTTGTCTGACAACTCACCCGCAAGCGCAATTCGGGCATCATCACGTCTATGACAGCAGCACCTGACCGCCCATTACGAGTGGGCGTGATCGGCACCGGTTTTGGCGCGCAGGTCCATGTACCGGCATTTCGGGAGTCGCCCGACTTCGAAGTAGTGGCCATCGTCAGCGGCCGTCGCGACAACGCCGAGCGCGTGGCCGCCCAAGCCCAGGTCGCCTGGTTCTCGGACGACTACCGAGCGATGCTGCGCGACGTGGACCTCGATGTAGTGAGCGTCGCCGTGCCCGGCGCGCTGCACCATGAGATTGTGCTGGCCGCGGCCGCCGCCGGCCGACACATCCTGTGTGAAAAGCCCTTCGCGACATCCGTGTTCGAAGGCCAGGAAATGTTGGCGGCTGTGCGCGCCGCCGGAGTAGGCCATGCCATCAATCACGAATTCCGCATGATCCCTGCCCGCCAGGCCTTCCGCCGTCTGGTCGTCGAGGAGGGCGTCCTCGGCACGATGTACGACGTGCGCGGGATCGTCGATCTTAGCATGCTACTCAACCCAACACGAGGCTGGTCGTGGTGGTCAGATCGAACACAATACGGCGGCTTGATGCAAGCAATGACGTCGCACCTGATCGACTTTTTGCTGTGGACCTTCGGTGACATCGCCACCCTGTCAGCCAGCGTCGACACGTTCATTCGCACGCGTCAAACCCATGATGGTACCCAACGCCAGGTCACGTCGGACGACCAGAACGCTGCGCTGCTGCATTTCACCAGCGGCGCGACTGGCCTGATACACGTCAGTGGCATATCGCGCATTTCACGGTCGATCGTCGAAGCCCACGGCAGCGCCGCCTCGCTATCGATCGACGGCAGCGCACTCCGCCGGGCGACCGAGCCTGGCAAGCTGGAGGCAATCGACCTGCAGCCGCTCAGTACATCGGGCGGTGATGAGCGAGTGCAGTTGATGGTTGCCTATCTCGCTCACGTGGCTCGCGTTTTCCGAGGCCAACCTGATCCCCAGGTCGCGACGTTCGAGCAAGGTCTGCGGGTTCAAGCGGTGATGGACGCGATGCATCGCTCGGCTGACAACGGCGGAGCGCTTGTCACGCTGCAGCAGGTCGCGACGTCAGCGCGTTGAGCCGCCGTCGAAACGGCGCTCGAAGATGACGATAGGTGTCTCGCGCTTGAAGCCAATGACATCGTTGATGTGCAGCATTGGAGCGTTGGACGAATCGTTGCTGGTGCGGATTTCGCGGTAATCCGCGGACCGCGCCAGGTCGATGGTGCAGAGCTTGAGCGCTTGCGCGATGCCACGACCGCGGTAGTCTGGGCGAACCCCGGTGAACGCCTGACGCAAGACGTCAGGATGATTCAGATCGCGCATCAAACGGCTGACGCCGACGATCTGCTCGCCATGGAGCGCCAGAAAGTGTCCCGCGGCCACGGCGTCCGGGGTATCGAGCTCGACCGCGCAAAAGCGCTCGAACGACATCGTCTCGGCGCCTGGTTCCATTGCCGGCTCGTCTCGCGAGATAGCCATCTCGGTGTCGTAGAGCTGGCGTGCCAGGGTGGCTTCGCCGCGACGCTCGACTTCGGCGCCATAAGTGACGATGCGAATGTCGGCGGCGTCAGCGCGAGCCGCGGCAGTCACCAGCGGCTGCACATTTGCGCTGGCCACGTCGAGCACTGATTCCCAACGACGGCGCCATTCGGTAAAGCCGCGATGCTCGAGGAACGACACGGCAGCTTCATTGCCCGCCCGCGACTCTGAGCGCACCACCTCCGGATCCCACCCGCGTAGCGTCGCGAGCAGGTGCGCGAACAGAGCCGCGCCAATGCCCTGGCGCTGCCAACGCGGGTCCACCTCGACGCGCAGTTGAAACCGCCGCGGATGGAAATTCCACCAGATGTGCATGATGCGCCCGAAGCCGACCACGCCGCTGTTGTCGAGCTCGGCAGCGACACGCAGGAAGCGCACGCGCGGCTCCATCGTGGCGTCGCGATGGCGGAGCATCGCCGGTGTGAAGGCATAGCCGCGGTCCAAAGTTGTGCCCAGCTCGGCCAACCGTTCGTAGTCACGATTTTCGAAACCCCGAATGGTCAAACTCACGCTTTCCTCAGAGAGCCTACACCTAGCGCACTAGCACCATGGTCAACTCTGGTCCCCTGGCGGCCGGCGCAACCGTTTCGTGTCGCCACGGCGCGCTTTGTCGCTCAGACGCACCTCGCGCCGCGCCCGACTCGGCCGCGTCGGGCGGCGCGTCGGCGGCGGCGGCGCCAGGGCCCGCGTCACCAGCTCGGTCAGCCGATCGACCGCGATGTCCTGGTTGCGGCTGAGGGACCGCTCATCCTGGATCGCGATCCGTAACGCACGTTCAACCAGCCCGAGCCCTTGTTCGAGCCGCTCGGCGAGAGCCGGGTCGAGGGCCGTCAGACCAGTCAAGCTGTCCTGGTCTATCGTCAGCTCGGCGCGCGTGGATGCCTTGTCGCGATGTTGACCGCCCGGTCCGCTCGACCGGCTGGCGGTCCAGTGCGCTCCTTTAAGGAGATGCTCGACGACCTCGTCAATCTCCATACCCACCAGTGTGGCATGCGGCATGGCTATCGCCCGGCTGACGGAGCCACGGTCACCGGCTGGTCCGGCCGGAGTGCACGAGGCGGTACGACAGCCCACTCAGCGGCTGCGTCAACCGCCCCATCGGCTTGCGGCGGTACCCAGTTCCAGCGCGCCAGCTCACGACCGCCGTGCGTCACGTCAAGTGTGACCTCGACCTGATGCGGCCCTTCCGCCAATCGAAGTTGTGACCCGACGGCGGCGGCTTGCCATTGCTCGGGCCGCAGCGAAACGACATCAACCAGCTGGCCGTCGACGCGTAAGTGCATCTGGTCTTCGGCCGCGAAGGCCATGCGATAGGTGCCCGCGCGAGGCGCGATGAGCGTCCCGGACCAGGTCAGCGTGTTTGGGACCGGCACGTAGCCCAACTCCGGATTGAAGAAGGCCATGGCAACGGTCGCATCCAGGACCGCATCGGCCAGTCCGTTCGGCGTGACGGACTGGGCTTTGCGCAGGAGCAAGCCCCACGGACTGTCCATCGGGCGAAAGGTCTCGGCCGCGTTCAGCGGGCGTGTGCTCCCGTCAGGATCAAACAGGGTGAGGCTAACCCGCTGGGCTGGGCGGCTGATGTCGGCAGTCAGCTCGAGGAAGTGGAGCCCTCTGGCGACGACGGCTGTCGCTTGGAGGGGTCCGGCGGCGTTACTGCCATCGATAACGGTCACTCCATCGAGTCTCAGCTGCACCTGCCCGGGCGCGGTCACCGAGAATGCATAGCCGCCGCCGCGCGACAACAGCACACCGCTACGCCAGGTCAAACTCGCTGGCAAGGCCACATCGGGCGGAACGTCGCCCGGGCCGTCGACCGCTCGCGCCCCGCCACCCGCGCCGAACAGCATCGCCCCGCGCGTCGCAGCTAACCCTCCCGCAGCGACCTGAAAGGCTCGTCGGCCGTCGCCAACATCCGTCAACGTGTTGTCTGGATAGAGCTGCCGCAGCAGCTCCAGATAGGGCCGTTGATTCGGGTCGTTCGACAGCAACACGCTCAGGCCCTGGTCGGGCCCTGGTACGACGTCAGGCCGCAGGTCCGTCCGCCCTTGAACGACGGTTGGCGGTAGCCCCAGGATAGGCAGCTCGCGGCCGGGGTTGGGCAGACGACCACGCAACGCATGCGGGGCCAACAAGCGCACCCACCCCGAAGACACGGCGTGCTCGTTCATCTCGAGCGAATAAACAGGCCCCAGGGTACCGAGAGATGCCACCGCCTGACCCTCGCGAGTCGCCGGACCCCAGCCAGCAGGCATCGTGGCAAACGAGTTGAAGTACGACGTGACCTCTTGCAGCGCGAGCACAGCCGTGACGAGCGCTGGCGCAGCGCCGGCGAGCAGCGTGTGCCGCACCACGATTTTGGGCGACACCACCATCGAGAAGCGGTCGATCAAATCGACCAGCGGCACCGCCACGATGAAGCACAACGAGGGCAGCATGCCGACGGCGCGCAGGTAGTCCGGCGATTCGACCGTCAGCGCGACTCCGCTGAGCCCGAGCCAGAACCAGATAGAAATCACCGCCAGCCGTGGGTCGCGCCAGCCGCGGACCAGCGCGTAGACCGCGCCAACCAGTGTCAGTGCCGCGAGCGGCTGCCCAAAGAGCGGCTGTGTCGTCGGCCTGGGAAGGAACCCGCCGCCGTCCGGGTAACGATCGAACAGGCCCAGCGTACGCTCGCCTTGCAGCGCCGCCAGCAGCGGCCACGGCTCCGGCGGAGTGAGATATTCCAGCCGACTCTGATTCAGCGGATCGAGCACCGTCGTCTGCAGATAGCGGCCAGTCGCCTCGTCACGAAACTGCGACAGGTGAACGAGAAACGGTCCAGCCGCGACCAGCGTGGCGATGGCTGCGATAACGCCGCCCGCGAGCAACCGCCGATTCCGCAGCTGCAGCCACAGCAGCCCGACCGTCAGCACTGCGCCCGCTGCCCACAGCCGCGCGGAAGGATAGAAGTAGAGGCTCAAGCCGCCACACAGGCCAGCCAACGCCCAGGCCCACGGCCGCCCCGTGCGTGTGCCTTCCAGGAAACCGCCGATCGAGATGGCCCACAGCAGTGCCGTAGGGGCGGCCTCTGACAAAAAACGGCTGTGCTGAATGTTCATGTCCATCGCCGCCGCGAGTGCCGTCGCAACCAGGCCGACGCGCCAGCCGAAGTTGCGGCAGCCACACCAGCCGATCGCAGCAACAAAAGCGATGCCGCAGAGTGCACTCAGCATCCGACCGCCAGCAATGTCGGGCCCGAAGAGCGCCAGACTCACCGCCAGCAAGCGGAAATAGACCATATTGATGTAGAACCAGCCCGAATCGAACCAGGACGCCGGCGCCTGGTTGCTGAGGACGTCGAACGCGGTGGCCGCCCGGTCACCTTCATCAGCGTTGATCCCGCCCGGGATGGCGCCGAGCGCGGGCAGCCGCAGCGCCGCGGCCAGGACGACGAGGCCGAGAGCAATCAGGACACCGCTCCGTCGGGCGGTCGCCGACGTCGAGGCGCTCGCCCACAACGAGGCCCAGCCGATGCGGCGGCTCAACGGAAACAACACGTAGCCGAGCAGCAGAACCATCGAGCCGAGCCACAGGGCGGGCCCCCACGGGTCCGCTATATCTCGGCTCAGCCGCACGACATTGATCGCCGCCACGGTCAGGCTCGCCAGCAGGCCAAGCAGCACCAGACCGACTGCCCGCCGCCGGATTGGTAGCAGGCGCAGTCGCGCGACCGCGTCCACGCAACCCGTACCGCCCAGCAGGACGCCGGCGAGCGCGTACAGCCCGAAACGTGGCCAACCAGCGAGTGCCACAGCCGCGCCAATCCCCGGCGGCGGGGTAATGAGCGCCCCGAGCACGGCCAGCCCGCATGCCGCCAGCGCCGCGAGCACTGACCACTGCGTCATGCGTTCACCTTAGGCCAGGTCATGGCGCGGAGGCCGCTCGACGACCTACCATGCGCATAGAAATCCTGTTCAGGACGAACTCTGCGGGGGAAACGCGATGCTGTCCAAGGAAAACACCGAACTGCTGACCCGAGTCGGCGCGGGCACGCCAATGGGCGACATGATGCGCCAGTACTGGCTGCCCTGCCTCTACAGCTGGGAGCTGACTCCGGACGGCGATCCAGTCCGAGTGCGCATGTTGGGCGAAGACCTGATCGCGTTTCGCGACACGACTGGCGCGCCAGGCTTCATCGCGAACAACTGCCCCCATCGCGGTGCCTCGCTGTTCTTCGGCCGTAATGAAGAGAGCGGCTTGCGCTGCGTTTACCACGGCTGGAAATTTGACACCAGCGGCCAGTGCGTCGACATGCCCAACGAGCCGGCCGAGTCCGATTTCCGCACCAAGATCAAAGCAACAGCGTATCGCGGCGCCGATGCGGGCGGTATTACCTGGATCTATATGGGTCCTAGCCAGGCCGACCCGCCTGGCTTGCCCAACTGGGAGTGGTGCCAGGTACCCGAGAACCAGCTGCAGCATTCGCACAAGGTGGTCTACGAGTGCAACTACATGCAGGCGCTCGAGGGTGAGCTGGATACAACGCATGTCTATTTTCTGCACTCGCGCCTCGATGCGGAGGCCGCGCCTGGTTACGGTCTATATGCCCCCGATCGGCGGGCACGACTCGAGATCATCGACACCAACTACGGCGTCATGTATGGCGCCCGACGCAGTGAAGAGACTGGCGACACCTATTACTGGCGGACGACGCAGTTCCTCTTCCCGATCTACGGGATGTTCCCCGGCGGCGGCGAAGACGGCACTGTGCCGTTGTCGATGTACCTGCCGATTGACGACGAGCACACGCTGCACTGGGGCCTGTGGTGGCACCCCAGCGAGCCAATGGCCCGCTACGGCAAGCCGATCCAGCAGAAGCTGAACGATACTGGCGTACTGATCGGCGGCGCGGGACCCATGAAGCCACACCAGTCTGGCAGGTTCTTCGCCGATTGGTGGCCTGAAGCCAACATGGAAAACGACTTCCTGATGAATGCCGACGTCAAGAAGACCAAGAGCTTCAGCGGCATCCCCAGCGTCCGTCTCCAAGATGACGCCGTCATCACCAGTATGGGCAAGATCATGGACCGCACCAGAGAACATCTGGGCACTGCCGATGCGACCATCATCCGCGTGCGACGGCGCATGCTCGAAGCGGTCAAGGCCTTCCGCGATCGGGGCGTCCTTCCACCTGGCGTCGCTTCGCCGGAGCTGTACAAAGTGCGCTCGTGCCAGGCGATCCTGCCCAAAGACCGCAGCTGGCAGGTCGAGTTGGACGATTGGCACTATTGCCGCACACCCGAGCATCCGACGGGTGGGTTCAAGCCGGTCCGCTCAGCTCCGGAGGGTGGCTTCGGCCGCGCTCGTCCGATCTCCGAAGCCTGAGGCGTGGACCTCGGGCTCAAGGGCAACGTCTGCCATCGTCACATCGATGGCGGACAGTCGGCAGTCGTGTAGGCTGGGGCGGCCATGCGAAGGAGCATCAACCGCATTCTCGTGTCTCACGCCGGAACAGCGCCCCGGCCGGCCGATCTTCCCCTGCCCGACGCCGTGACAGCGGTCGTCAAGAAACAGGCCGAAGTCGGCATCGATATTGTCAACGACGGTGAGTTGAGTAAAACCAACTTCACCAGTTACGTGCGTGATCGGCTGGGCGGGATCCAACCAGCCGACGCGGCGCAGAAGGACGGCCTCCCGCCACGCAACATCAACGCCCGCGACCTGCGCGAGTTTCCGCGGTTCTTTGCGACCGGCGGAGGTGGCTTCGGACGCGGTCGCGCACCGGCTGGCGGCGGGGCGGCATTCGCGCCGATGGTCGTCAGCGGTCCGATCACGTACGTCGGCGAGCCGACGACGAAAAGCGATATCGCTAACTTCACCGCCGCGCTGCAAGCCGTCGGCGCCGATGTCGAGCCTTTCCTGCCGGCGGTCGCACCCGGCACCATCGAGCACTGGCTCTACAACCAGTACTACCAGTCGGATGAAGAATTCCTGTTCGCGCTGGCCGATGCGATGCATCAGGAATACAAAGCGATTACCGACGCGGGTCTGAATCTGCAAATCGACGATCCGGACTTGCCGGATGGCTGGCAGATGTTCCCCGAGATGAGTGTCAGCGACTATCGTCGCTACGCTTCGCTTCGCGTCGACGCCATTAATCACGCACTGCGGGGCATTCCAGAGGAGCAAGTCCGCCTGCACGTGTGTTGGGGCAGCGGCTTGGGACCGCACAAGAACGACATCGACCTCGGCGACATCATCGACATCATTCTCAAAGTCAACGCCCAGGTGTATTCGATCGAGGCTGCCAATCCGCGCCACCAACACGAATGGCGAGTCTGGCAGGACATCAAACTCCCGCAGGGAAAGTCGTTCATGCCCGGCGTGGTTGGCCACGCGACCGACATCGTCGAGCATCCGCGGCTCATTGCCGACCGGCTGATCCAGTACGCCGGCCTGGTTGGGAAAGAGAATGTCATTGCCGGTACGGACTGCGGCGTCGGCTCGCGCGTGTGGAACGATGAAATTGCGTGGGCCAAGTTCGCGGCAATGGCCGAAGGCGCCCGCATCGCATCGAAAGAGCTCTGGGGGTGAGCTGACCGCCCCATGAAGTTCCGCACCGGAGACCTGGAGTTCAACGCCAATGTCGCCGACTCGACTGAGGCGCCGTCAGCCCAAACCGGCGACCTGCTCCGCTCGCTGACCATCCAGTTCCGCGCCCAGAAAGCGGCCATCCACGAACAAGTCCTGGTCGCCGCCACGGAACGCCAGAACGGCGGCCTTTTCTCTCTTACCGACGACAACGAGCCGGACCTGGAGTGGCGCATCCGCGACAGCAGCACGCAATACGTCGGCACCGAGCCGTGGGGCATCAACCACCACGTGTGGCGCATCGAACAGGTCGAGCGCCTGGCGTGCGAACGTCTCGTCGTCGGCGACAACATCAGCCTCGAGCCCTACGACTACGCCGAGTCCGTCAACGACGAAGGCGTAGTCCGTCTGGCTGCCCGCGCCCTGGTCTCCGAGGCAGACCTCGTCGCACTATCGCAACTGACGGGCGCGGTCGCCATCGCCCGCATCGGCATCTCCAATACCTCTCGTCAGATGACCCTCGACTACGTGTGGGGCCCCGGCCTCAACGGTCTCAGCGTTGTCGTGCGCGCGGAGGACGCGCGTGAGCCTCGTCTGACTCTGCAAATGGCATCGTTGGCGGGCGATGCATTCGCAGACCTCATCGCTGTCCTCCATGCGCATAGCGCGCTCGACCATACTGCCATCGCCGAGCTGCAGCTCCGCCGCCACGCCGCTCGCCAGGTCAGCCGCATCGATACCTGGAGTCTGACCGAGTGACCGCCGCGCGCACCCTGGCACTCGTGCTGGTCGGGGTGCTGCTGATTGCGTGTCGCGCACCAGCCAATCCGCCAGCGTTCTCCACCGGCGGGCGCGCCGCTCCAACACCAGCTGGTGCGCCCATCACTATCGGCTACCTGGCCGACACCAACGGCACCAGCGCCCTGATCGCCGCGGGAATGCATCTCGGTACTGACCTGGCGGTCCAGCAGATCAACGGCGGCGGCGGTATCAACGGCCGACCGGTGCAGGTCATCTATGTCGATCCGCAGAGCGACACGGCCCAGGCAACGCAGTTGGCCGAACAGCTCATCACCCAAAACAACGTCGACGTCCTGATGGGTGGCGTGCTCAGCTCCGAGTGCTTGGCCGTGCAGGATCTGGCCGCCAGACTCAAAACGATCTATCTGCCGACGCTTGGATGCGCCGCCGAAGAGTTCGCCACGCGCTCGTGCAATCGCTACGCGTTCCGCTTCCAACCGGTCGGTCGCCAGACGATCGCTCCGCTCGTCGAATTCATCGTCCGCACCTACGGCAAGAAGTGGGCGATGCTGTACTCCGATTACGAGTACGGCCAGTCACAGCTCAAGGCGTACGGCGACGAGCTGAAGAAGTTTGGCGCGACCATTACGACCCCGGTTGGTATCCCCAATAATGAGCCACACCTGGGACCATTCGTGACGCGCGTACCGGTGGATGGCAGCGTCAACGGCGTGATCATCAACGGTCTCAGCGCCGGTGATCTGTACCGCGCCTCGCTGGCGCTCGGCCAACACCGCATCATTCCTGGCGTCCAGATTGTCGGCAACTCCGGCCGTGACGTGTATGACGGCGTCTATCCGGACTTCCTGACCGGCTCCGTCAACGCGCAGACCTATATCTCCGGCTCGCCACCAAATAACCCATACGGCGAAGCCTACGAACGCGCCTGGCACGACATGGCCGAAACGCAGCCGCAATGGTCGAAGTACTTCGGCGGCGCTGATAGAGCCATGCCCTTCCAGGGCTATCCGCAGTACAGCACGTTCAACGCGCTCAAGTCAGCGATGGTCGCATCGCATTTCAGCGGTCGCAAAGATACCGAAGCGTTGTTGACGGCATTAGAAAACGTAAATTTGTCACTCGGACCGGATGCGCCCGGAGGCGCGATGATGATGAACAAGCAAGACCACCAGGGAGCGCAGACCGTCTACGTGTATCGCGTCAGCGGTCCGCAACAGGAGGAGCTGGTGGCGTCCATACCGGCAGACCAGGTCCCGTTGTTCAACACGTGCCATGTCTGACCGCCAACCTGCTTACATAGGTTCAGAGGGAGTAGTGAAGCACTGATGATTATCGATATCCACGGCCATACCAATGCGCCACCGAGCCTGTACGCCTACAAGGCCCTGCTGACCGCATCGCGCGGTGCGCATGGCAAAGGCAATTCCGGCTTGACCGAAGAAGGCATGACGGCCGCCGTCAAGAACCACATCGCCAACAACATGGACAAGGTCGGCACGGACATTCAGTTCCTCTCGCCGCGACCCTTCCAGCTGATGCACTCTGAAAAGCCGGAGAAGATCGTCCATTACTGGTGCGAAGCGAACAACGACGCGATCGCCATGAGCATCAAGATCGCTCCGACCCGCTACCGCGGTGTGGCCGGCTTGCCACAATGTGCCGGTGTGCCGATCACCAATACGTTCGACGAGATCGATCGCTGTATCAACGACCTCGGCTTCGTCGGCATCATGATCAATCCGGATCCGTACGAGGGCAGCGGTACACCGACGCCAGGCATGGGCGACGAATACTGGTTTCCGCTGTACGAGAAGATGATCCAGTTGGACATCCCCGCGCTGATCCATTCGGCGTCGTGCAAAGACCCGTGGGACACGTACTCCAACTACTTCATCACGACCGAAACACGGACCATCATCTCGATGGTGGCGAGCGGGACCTTCAAGCAGTTTCCCAATCTGAAGATCATCGTCAGTCACGGCGGTGGCGCAGTGCCATATCAAGTCGGTCGCTATCGCGCATTCTTCGGCCGGCATCTGGAGAGCAGCGGCGGGTTCGATTCCGAGTTGAAGAAGTTCTACTTCGATTCGGTGCTGTACAACCCCGAAGGCATCGAGCTCCTGGCGCGGATCGTCGGCAGCGATCGAGTGATGTTTGGGACCGAGAATCCAGGCACCGGCAGCTACAAGGACCCGCAGACGGGCAAGATGCTGGACGACCTGAAGCCGGTGATCGAAGGTATCACTTCGCTGACGGATCAGGATCGCAAGAACATCTTCGAAGACGTCGCCAAAAAAGTCTTCCCGCGCTTCAAGGTCTGAGCCGCACCATCGGGGCCGACGGGGTGCGCTGCGCAGCGCGCCCCGTCGGTCTAACATGGGCGTCGCATGGGGCAGATTGACTTCGCGTTCTGGGACGCCTTCCCGCACATCACCAGCGGCAGCGCTATCGCCGACGAGTACGATGCACACATTGCC
>DASYKL010000284.1:0-3871 GCA_035995405.1 Chloroflexota bacterium | reverse complement strand
TGGACCAACATGGTCGAGGGTCAGATCAACCTGATCGACGCCATCCAGCGGACGATCTCGTTCGACAACCCGGATGGCCGCACCTATCGCCTGAACGACACGACGGCGACATTGCTGGTCCGCCCGCGCGGTTGGCACCTGCCCGAAAAGCACGTGCTCGTCAATGGCGAGCCCATCGCCGCTGCGTTCTTCGACTTCGGCCTGTATCTGTTCCACAACGCGCAGCGGTTGATTGACCGCGGTAGCGGTCCGTACTTCTACTTGCCAAAACTCGAGAGCCATCATGAGGCGCGGCTGTGGAACGACGTCTTCAACTTCGCCGAAGATGCCCTGGGTATCGACCATGGCACGATCAAAGCCACGGTCCTCCTCGAGATCATCACGTCGGCGTACGAGATGGACGAAATCCTGTACGAGCTGCGCGACCACTCGGCGGGCCTGAATGCCGGCCGCTGGGACTACATCTTCAGCATCATCAAGAAGTTCCGCAATCGCCCAGAGTTCGTGTTGCCCGACCGCGTCCAGGTCACGATGACGGTGCCGTTCATGCGCGCGTACACCGAGCTGCTTGTCAAGACCTGTCATCGCCGGGGGGCATTTGCGATGGGCGGCATGGCGGCCTTTATCCCCAGTCGACGCGACCCCAAAATCAATGAAGTCGCACTCCCCAAAGTGCGCGACGACAAGGTCCGCGAATCGCGCGATGGCTTCGATGGCACCTGGGTGGCTCATCCTGACCTGGTGCCCGTAGCGCGGGAGATCTTCGCCGAGTTCATGGGCGATCGGCCTAATCAGCTCGACCGCCAGCGGCCTGAAGTGGCAGTCACGGCCCAACAATTGCTGGACTTGCGCGTGCCCGGCGGCCAGATCAGCGAGGCCGGCGTGCGCAGCAACATCAGCATCGGCATTCAGTACATCGAGTCGTGGCTCCGCGGCACAGGTGCTGCAGCGATCTTCAACCTGATGGAGGATGCCGCCACGGCCGAAATTTCTCGGTCTCAGGTGTGGCAATGGATTCATCATGGCGCGGTACTCGACGATGGCCGTCGCGTGACGCGCGACCTGGTTCAGCGACTGGAAGCGCAAGAACTCGACAAGATTCGCGCTAGCCTCAGCGGCGAGCAGGCGCACCGCCATCGCCTCGACGAGGCGCGCGAGCTATTTGATGCAGTGGCCTTGAGCGAACAGTTCATCGAGTTCCTGACGCTTCCGGCGTACGGGCATGTCGATTAACTGCTCGTATCTTTCCCTTCTCAACCTTGCAACAATGTCCACACAACACTATGCCACCCATGTCGGTGGATAAGACACCCGCAATGGTGGTCCCGCTCCCGATGCCCGAAGAAGAGGCAGATCTTGAACTTTCCCGTCTCGAAGATTCAGCGAGGCTTGATGGTGTGCGCCTTGCGGCGCGCACTTTAGAGCACCACCTGACCAACCACCTCACGTTGACCGTTGGTTATGCGGAGCTCATCGCCGAAGATCCCGAACTACCCGAACGACTGCGCGACATGGCCCGCCAGGTCCTCGAAAGTGCCCAGGCGGCCGTGGAGAGCGTCCGTCGTATGCGTCAGATCAACCGCGTCAACCTGGTTGATCAGGGCATTCCAGGTGGACCCCTGATCGAGCTCGGTCCTCGCCCAGAGTGGTAAACAGCTAGCCCGTTACCCCTCTGGGGTACCGTCCGCTGGACGGCCTGGCGGCGGCGCTAGCTGGCCCATGACCGATAGCATGTTGTCCAGCTCGAACGGCTTGCTCAGAAATGCATGCGCCCCGAGCTCGTCGGCCACGCTGGCAGCGTCCCGCGCCGCCGACATAACCACGATCGGCACGCCCTGGCAGGCGGGATCGCGCTGACACGCACGCAGAAAGTCCCAGCCGCTCATAACGGGCATCATCAAGTCGAGCATGACGGCGTGCGGCGCGTCGCGACGCATCTGCTCGAGCGCTTCGGCACCATTGGTGGCCGTGCTCACGGAATAGTTGGACATCTCGAGGATGTCGACGACGACATCCCGAATAGCAGGGTCGTCGTCGACGACCAGAATGTGACTCACGGTTTGCTTCTCTTACCTGAGCACCCGGAATGCCACACTTTGGGGTCGGCCGTGTCGAATTCGGCAACGCTCGCTCGCATTTCCGTGACGATTACACCCGACCGGGACATCGATCCGTGACTTCGCTGTGCTGTCAGGCAGCTACCGCCTTACTGACGCTGGGCCTGATCGCCAGCTGCGCCACGCCAACACCCCTGCCAGCGACACCCCAGGCTCCGCCCACTCCTGACGGAGCAGCGGCTCAACCCACGTTGCTCGCGCCGTCGGCGATCTCCACCGTCGCTGCGAGTGGCTCGTCGGTCACGCCGAGCTCAACCTCCGCCGCGCCTGATGGGCTCACCGCGGCCCAGCGGACCGCCTACGCCTCAGCCCATCAAGCCCTCGTCGAAGGAGATTTCCTGCACGCCGCCGAGCAGTGGCAGGCGCAGCTCAGCGTACCCGGTGCCGCCAACGAAGCCCGCTACGAGCTCGCCCTGGCGCTAGCCAGCGACGGCCGGGGCGCCGACGCCGTGCAGGTGCTCGAGACCTCAGCTGCTGGCGGGGACACACGTGAGCCGTTCGTGCGCGGCCTGGCCCAGGACGCGGCCAATCAGCACACGGCGGCCATGCAGTCACTCGCGGACTTCGCGGCCGCCACGCCGCAGATCGCGTCCGCCGTGTGGCTAGAGGTTGCCGAACGCGAGCTTACGGCCCGGCGCAACAAGGAAGCGGCCGATGCCAGCGCCAGAGGCCTCGACACGGCGCAAACGCGACCGCTGAAGCAACGTCTGCTCGAAGTGCGCGCTCAGGCGCTAGCCGGCCTCGGCGACACCGAAAACGCCTTCGACGCCCATCGTCAGGTGCTGGCACTCGCCACCAGCCGCACCACGCTCGGTGAGCAGTTGTTCAGGCTGGCCCAGGCCAGCCGCGACCTGGGCAAACGCGACGCCGCCATCCAGGCGCTGAAAACAGCTCTTGACCAATTCCCATCGGCCACCACCACGCCAGACGCCCTGCGCTTGCTCGACGAGCTGGGCGCGGCCAACGAGATCGATCCGTTTGTACTTGGACGAGCACGCTACTTCGCGGTCGACTATCGCAACGCGGTCACCGCCTTTGAGCGATACCTGAGCGTGGATCCGAACGGCCCCGACGTCCCTGCCGCGCGCCTGTACCGCGCCCTGGCGAGTCTGACGCCCGGTAATGAGCCGAACGCCCTGCGCGAGCTCGATGCGATCGCCAACGACCCCGATCAAGAAACTGAGATTGCTGCCCAAGCGCTCGTTGAAGCTGGCCAGGCGCTCGAAGGTTTAGGTCTCCCGGATCAGGCCGAAGGGCGCTATCAGAAGCTCCTCGACACCTTTCCGCGGTTGGATGCTGCCGCGACCGCTGCCTTTCGGCTTGGCCTGGTCCGCTTTGCCCGCGGCGCTGACAACGAAGCGATCGGCGCCTGGGACACGTTGCTTGCCCGACGCGACAACCTGTCCCCGGACGATGTCAGTCGCGCCCTCTACTGGCGCGCCAGCGCGCTCGCCCGGCAGCAGCGCGATACCGACGCCGCAGCCGCCTACACCGAAGCCGCCGCGCTTCGCCCGGCTACCTACTACTCACTCCGTGCAGCACTCGCTCTCGGGCAACTCGGCCAGGGCGCTACCGACACCCAGATCACCACCGCCGATGAGCAGCAGCTCTCCGATTGGCTGGCCGGCCGGAACCAGGATCTCTTGGCGGCGGACGCGACGGTGGCACTCGACCCGGCACTCACCCGCGCACAGGCAGAAGCCAGCCTGGGCCTGTTTCGCCAGGGCAACTGGGAAGCCGATGAGCTGCTGCAG
>DASYKL010000283.1:0-5061 GCA_035995405.1 Chloroflexota bacterium | reverse complement strand
ATGTTCGTCCAGATTGCACAAGAAACCATGGCCAGTCCGCGACCGGAGTGCTAAGGTCGAGGCGCAACTTCATCGACGGGTGGAGTGACGGGGGAAGGGCCACGGCATGGAACGGGCGCCGCGATTGGATCGCACTGCACTGGTCGTTGACGACGACGCATTCGTTGTGTCTGCGCTGGGCGAGCTGCTCTCCGAAATTGGCTACGACGTTCATACCGCGTCGAACGGGTTCAGCGCCTTGCGCCAGGCGATCGACTCGCGACCGTCCCTCATCTTGCTCGATGTGGTTCTGCCCGAGCGCTCGGGCCGCGAAGTCCTGGCCGAGCTGCGCAGCCACGCGGCGACTCGCGATGCGGCGATCGTGATTGTGAGCGGTCACCTTGACGAATTAAGCGAGGTCGACCTGGCCGAGGCCGATGGCGTGGTCGGTAAGCCGTTTGACATCGACGACCTGTCGATGACGGTCCACCGCGCGATCCAGCGGGCTGCCAATCGACGAGCCGAAGTCGCACCGGTGTCAGCCGCGGCGCATCGCGAAGCACAGGCTCGCGCCCGCCGCACCGCGGACGTGCGACACTCTCGCGGTCGCCGCTAACACGGCCAGCCGCGCGGCAGCTTGACATCACATAACCGCACAGCGGTGGCCGCGGCACATGCCTTGCATGTACAAGATGCACAGGGAACGCTGGAGGCCAAGTCCGAATGTGGTATGTCAAAGACCTCGTTGACCGCGCGCAAGTCGCATTCATCTTGTGGCGACTGCGTCGGCGAGGTCGTGCCATTGACGTGGCCCTGATCGACTAGCGCCCCGCCGCCCCGCGCGGGCGTGACCGTTACACTCTGTCATGCGTACGCACCGTTTCCGGCTGCCGATCTTGTTGCTGCTGCTGCTGCTTGGCAGCGCGCCTGTTGTTGGCGGCCAGCCGGCTGAGCCGAGCGGGTTTCAGTTCGTCGCCGATAACGCGACGGCTGCCGCGACGGCGGCAGCCATCGCCCCACTTTCGCCTGTCGGCCTGAATGGGGTTGATGGCGCGGCCACGGGTAAATCGGTGAACCTGCCGGCGGGCTTCAGCATCGTGCAGGTTGCCAGCGGGCTGAAGAACCCGCGGTTTATGACCTTCGATGACGCCGGCAACCTGCTGGTAGCGGACGCCGGCAGAGGCGCTGTGTACCGCTATGCGGCTGGCGGTGGGTCGATCGCGCCGAGCGGCCAGCCGCCGGCGCCGCTGGTGAGTGGGCTCGAAGCACCGTCAAACGTGGTGGTGCATAACGGCTATCTGTATATCGGCGAGACGCGAACGATCAGTCGCTACGCCTACGATCCCAACGCCGCGGCGGGTGGTCGGGAGGCGATCGTGTCCGATTTGCCCACGGGTGGCCACAGCACGCGGACGGTGCAGTTTGACGCGGCTGGTGCGATGTACGTTTCGGTTGGCTCGTCGTGCAATATCTGCGACGAGTCGGATCAGCGGCGGGCGGCGATCCTCCGCTTTGCCGATGATGGGTCGGGGCAACAGGTCTTCGCCAGGGGGCTACGCAACGCGGTTGGCCTGGCGATACAGCCAGGCAGCGGCTTGCTGTGGGCAACGGTCAACGAGCGGGATAACCAGGGCAACGAGATTCCGCCGGACCTGGTGACGATCGTCGCGGAGGGACAGAACTTTGGCTGGCCAGGGTGTCAGCCGCCCAACGCGACGCCGCAGGATGCGGGGCGTGATTGTTCGGCCATCACGCCGCCGACGGTGGGGCTGCAGGCGCACGGGGCGCCGCTAGGGCTGGCGTTCTCTACGGGCCAGCAGTTCCCAGGCGACTATGCCAACGACCTGTTCGTGATCCAGCACGGCTCATGGAATCGCCAGCCGCCGGCCGAGCCGAAGGTCGTCCGCTTGCACTTTGACGGGCTGCGACCGGTGAGCGCGCAGGACTTCGCGACCGGCTGGCAAATGGCAGACGGCAGTCGGTGGGGCCGCCCGGCGGGCGTAGTGGTCGCGCCAGATGGATCGCTGATCATCTCCGACGACCAGGCGGGCACCCTCTACCGCATCGCCTACAGCGGCTAGCGCCAGCGCGGCTGCCCCAAAAATCGGACGCCGAAAATACTTGACAGCCAGAACGTTTGTTCTATAGTGGACTGGTGCTGGCGAGTCTTGACGACAACTGGGCGGCGGGGCCGTCTTTCCGACTGGTCCTGCCGCGCGACAAGCGGGATCGCCTGGCCGAGCGCACGGCCAGGTTGAAGCCGCGGCGTTGCTGCACGGTCTTCGGCTGCGGCGCCGATGGCCTGCCGGTGCTGCTGGTGGATTCCGAGCTGGAGGCAATTTTGTGTCCGGTGCATCAACTGGTGCAATTGGACGGCTCGCTCGTGGAGGGACAGCCTATGCTGGCAACGGCGGCCTGGTAAACGTCACCACAGGCAAAGAATGCGGAATGAGCAACATCGGCGTCGTGCTGGACGTCTTACAGAGTGAGGACTGAAGGATCCCAGCACCATGTCTCTCGTCGAACGCAGCAACAGCACCTTTACAACGCAAGAGCTCGCTCGTTTAGCGGTCTATCGTGCCGCGGTCCAGGCGGGTTTTTACACGGACTGGGATGCGGAAACGCCGCGGCCGGCCGCCGCGCCACCGCTGGTGGCGGAGGTCGAGGAGTCTGAGACGCCAGGTGCAACAGCAGCCGCTGCCGAGCGTTAAAGTTCGTGGCGCGCTACCCTGAACAGGAATAAGAAGGAGCGCGACACGGCTGCCGGTTGGAGGCGGCCAGCAGTCGTGTACCTCGCGCTCCAGAGCCTAGTATCAACACCCACCTGGCAAAATGCAATAGTCGGGGGCGGGGGTCGTGCGTGCCCTTTTTCGGGGCCTCGGTTCAGGCGGCGAGCTGCTCGTCAGCGCCTTCCATGACCCGTCCGCGGAGAAGCAAAAGGCGGGCGTACTGGCGTTCGGTGAATGGCCACGGCGCGATCGTCCGCGGTCGCCGTCCAAAGGTGTACGGTTGATCGTTGTCGCCCGCGCCGGTGCCATCCTTGGAGCCTGCGCCTGTGTCGGTGAGGTGAGTCCGGTCCATCGGGGTGCCTCTCTCTTGGGGGGAATGGGTTAGTCCAAGAGTCGGCTGCTGGATGCGGTGGCCATCCCCTGATCGGGGGGATTGCCGCATCAGGAACGCGTAAGCTATCTAGAGGTTCCTTATGCAGCCCGCCGCCCCCGCCGCTGGAGCAGCTCAGGTCAGAGTGAGTCGCCAGGTCCTTGACCGTCGGCGCATTCTCGGTGCGGCGTTGGAGCTGGTCGATGGTGAGGGGCTGGAGGCGCTCAGCATGCGCAAGCTGGGTGGCTTGCTCGGCGTCGAAGCGATGGCCCTGTACCACTATTTTCCGAGCAAGGGCGTGCTGGTGGATGGCCTCGTAGCGCTGGTCCTGGCGCGGCTGTCGCTACCGACCGTTGACAGTGAAGGCGACTGGGCGGCGGTCGTTCGTCAGGTCGCGGCATCGTTTCGGGCGCTGGGCGCAGCGCATCCGCACCTGTTTCCGTTGTTAGCCACGATCGGTCTGGATAATCCGGCGTCGCTGCCGCCCGCCGAGGCGGTCCTGGCGGTCCTGACGCAGGCCGGGCTGCCCGCCCGCGAGGCGTTCGACGCGTTCCTGGCACTCAAAAGCTACGTCGTCGGGTACACGCTGTGGTCGATCGGTGACCGCATCCTGGCGCAGCGTGGCGATCCAGCCACGGCTGTCGCGATCGAGGTCGACCAGGCCAGGTTTCCGCTGGTCGCCGAGATTGTCCGTGGGCGGGCCGAGCGTCGGCTGGACTCTGAGTTCGAGGCAGGCCTGAACCTGTTGATCGAAGGGATCCAGGCGCGTCTCAGTACGAGCGCGGCAGCCCCAACACGTGCTGGCTGACATAGGCCAGGACCAGGTTGTTGTTGATCGGCGCGACGCTGTAGAGGCGTGTTTCGCGGAACTTGCGCTCGACATCGAACTCGACGGCAAAGCCGTAGCCGCCGTGGGTGTCGAGGCAAGCATTGGCGGCGTCCCACGCGGCCTGACTGGCCAGCAGCTTGGCCATGTTGGCTTCGGCGCCGCACTTCTGGCCTGAGTCAAACAGCCAGGCGGCCTTGTAACGCAGCAAGTCGACCGCTTCCAGACGGGCGTGGGCCTGGGCGATCGGAAACTGGACTCCCTGGTTGGCGCCTATGGGCCGACCAAATACTTCGCGGCGGCTGGCGTAGCGGGATGCCCGCTCGACGAACCAGCGCCCGTCGCCGATCGACTCAGAGGCGATCAGGATGCGCTCGGCGTTCCAGCCATCGAGGATATAGCGGAAGCCCAGCCCTTCTTCGCCGATGAGATTTTCGGCGGGCACCTCGAGGTCCTGGATGAACAGCTCGGTGGTGTGGTGGTTGAACATGGCTTCGATCGGCCGGATCTCGATCTGACCTTTGGCGACCGCCTGTTGCAGGTCGACCAGAAACACGCTCAGACCGCGGGTTTTGTCGGTCAGCTCCTCGTACGGCGTGGTACGCGCCAGGAGCAGCAGCAAGTCGGAATGCTCGGCGCGCGAAGTCCAGACTTTCTGGCCGTTGACGATGTAGGAGTCGCCGCGTCGCACGGCTGTGGTGCGCAGCCGAGTGGTCTCCGAACCGGCGTCTGGCTCGGTGACGCCAAACGCCTGCAGGCGGAGCTCGCCACGCGCGACAGCAGGGAGATAGCGCTGCTTCTGCTCGGCCGACCCGTGCCGCAAGACGGTGCCCATGATGTACATCTGGGCGTGGGCTGGGGCGGCGTTGCCGCCGCTGCGGTTGATCTCTTCGAGCACGATCGAGGCTTCGGTAATGCCCAGGCCGGCGCCGCCGTACTCGGTCGGGATGAGCACCGACAGCCAACCTGCGTCGGTCAGCGTTTTGACGATTTCGGTCGGGTAGGCGCGCCGTCGATCCAGGTCGCGCCAGTAGGCATCGGGATACGCCGCGCACAGCTCTCGGACGGCCGCCCGAATGGCGCCGTGTTCTTCAGGAGCGCTGAAGTCCATTGTCGCTCGCGGTAGCGGCCAGGGGGTCGGCGAAGCGGCTCAGAGC
>DASYKL010000282.1:0-2299 GCA_035995405.1 Chloroflexota bacterium | reverse complement strand
ACTGGACCGCCGCGTTGCTGAAATTGACCGTCGACAAGTCCGGCAAACACCCGGACCAGGCCGGGTTCGATCCAAACAACGTCGCCGTGTGGGGTTTTACTGAGGCCCGGCTCAAGACCAAGAATGACTTCGATTCGCAGCTCGAGTGCGCCATGCTTGGCCTCGGTCAGCCGTTGCTGACGCCAGATATCAAAGCCAACTGGGCCAGCGAAGCCGGCATCCGCGGCCTGACGATGTGGACCGATTTGATCGTGAAGCAGCAGGTCGAGCCCATCGATGACATTACGCGCGAGCGCGAAGGTTCCGACCAGTTGTTCATGCAGGGCTTGTCGGCGTCCGCCTGGATTGGTAGCCAGCGCTACAAAGACTTCTCCGACAAGTCGACCTGGAATGCCAAAGAGAACCTCGGCTTCATGAGCTGGCCGTCGTTCGACGGCGTCAAACCTAGCCCGGTCAACACCGGCGCCTGGACGCTGGGCATTTCGAGCAAGGCGAAAAATCCCGACGTCGCCTGGGCCTGGCTTGACCACTATCTGTCAGCGGAGTCCGATGCCATCATGGCCCGCACCGGCGGCGTACTGCCATCGCGCTTATCGACCCTGAACGATCCGGCCTTCAACACGCCGGACTACGCCTATTTCAAACAGTATCTGGGCGTGGCGGCGCAAGGCTCGTTCGATCCGTCGCGGTCGCTGGCCAAGATCACCCCGGCGACAGAGCTCGGGACCGCGTTTCAAGACATCGTCGTCAACAAGGTCGCGGTCGCGCAGGCCGCGCAAGATTCGGCGGCGCGCTACGACAAAACGGAAGCCGAAGCGTGATCACCTCGCGCGCCGTTCCGCGGGTGACGACGTTTGGCAGAATGGGCCGAACGCGGCGCCGCATCGACCTGTTTCCATACCTGCTGTGCGCCCCGACCGTGCTGCTCATTCTGTGCCTGACGGTCCTGCCGGCGCTCTATGCGTTGGTGATGAGTCTGTCGAAGGTCCAGTACATCGAGCTACAGCAGTTTGTCGGACTGGCGAACTACGTGAACGTTCTGTCAGATCCACTGACGAAGACGAATCTGCTGGTCACGGCAAAGTTCGTCGGCGGCTCCATCATCGGGTTCGTCATCGTCGCATTCATCCTGGCCCTGGTGCTCAATCAGCCAATCGTCGGTCGACCGGCGTTCCGGACAGCGGTGCTCATCCCGTGGGTGACGACACAGGTGGTATCGACGCTGGTCATCAAATGGCTGGTCGACTTCGACATCGGCTTCGTTGACCAGGCGCTCCGCTCTGTAGGGTTACAGCCGATCCGTTTCTTGAGCGACGCGAACAACGCCATGTTGACGCTGATCGGCATCACCGTCTGGCGTGCCGCGCCGTACGGAATGGTGCTGTTGCTGGCAGGTCTGCAGACGATTCCCGCTGATTTGTACGAAGCGGCGCGAGTCGATGGCGCCAACGCCTGGCAGCGCTTTACCCGCATTACGCTGCCCCTGGTTCGCGCGCCAGTGCTGATCATGGTGGTGATGGAAAGCATGGGTTTGGTCAGTCTGGTGACGCCCATCCTGGTGCTGACCGGCGGCGGTCCGGCAGACGCGACCGAAGTATTCGCGTTGCGGCTGTTCAAAGAAGCATTCACGAACTTCAATATGGGCGTCGGGGCGACGATTGCCATGCTGGTGTTCGCCATCGACGTGGTCCTCAGCGGGGTGTACATCATGCTGCTCGGCCGGAAGGATGAAGCATGATCCGCCTGGCCTCATTTCGTACTGCGCGTACTGAGAAAGGTGTGCTTGGCGGGCTCACCTACGTGTTGCTGGTGGTCCTGTCGGTGGTCGCGGTCGGTCCGTTCGTGTGGGGCGTCCTGACGTCGCTCAAAAACGCGCGCCAGATCAGCGCCCAGCCGCTGGCCTGGCTGCCTGATCCACTCACGTTCGATAACTACGCGCGCGCCTTCCAGCGTGGACTCGGCAGCGGCGTCGCTAACAGTTTGGTCGTAGCTCTGGCGAGTGTGGTGCTGAGTGTTGGGCTGGCTGCTCTGACCGGCTATGCTCTGGCCCGCGTTCGGTTCCGCTTCTCGAACCTGATTCTTTTTTCGATTATCGCGCCGCAGTTTGTGCCCGGCCTGGTGAACCTGGTGCCGACGTATATCATCATGGCGCGGCTTGGTCTACTCGACACGCACGCGGTGTTGATTCTGCTGTATACGGTCCACAGCTTGCCGATGGCGGTGTGGATCGTGAAGGCATTTTTCGAGACGGTGCCGGTTGAATTGGAGCAAGCTGCCATGGTCGACGGCTGCACGCGGT
>DASYKL010000281.1:0-5544 GCA_035995405.1 Chloroflexota bacterium | reverse complement strand
GCCGTGATGGCCACCGAACAGGGCACCAAGGGCGTCGACGCGGGAGCGCTGTTGATCGATCGCGCTGGCGAGACGATCACCGGGCTGGCCGCCGTCATTCAAGACGCTTCGACGTCGGCCCAACAAATCACAGCAGCCGTGCGGCAGCACTCTATCGGTATGGAGCAGATCGTCGCGGCGATGAGTGATATCAGCCGTGTGACGAACCAGAACCTGAAAGCCACATCGAGCACACAGCACGCGGCTGAGGAATTGACCAAGCTGGCCAAACGGCTGGCCACGGTCGTCGCTGGGTACCGATCGGCTCGCCCGACACACCTGGTGGCCGTGCCCGACCTGACTCACGAGCACGCCGACACGGTCGAACCGGCCAGCCACATCGCAAACGCGGCTTAGGCAGGGCCGTCGGACACTATCGTGCCGGACCTCACGGCGCGGCTCGCGCGATTGGACACCCTGTTTGGTGTCGAGCTCGCCGACCGCCTCCAATCACTGAATACGCTGATCCTGCAGCTCGAGCAGGGCAGCAACGCGCATGGTGGTCTGGGACCCGTCAGGCGTGAGCTGCACAGTCTGAAAGGCGCGGCGCAGGCTGTTGGCGCAACTTCGATCGAACAGATCGCTCATGCCGCCGAAGGCGCGACGCTGGCCCAAGCCGCTAAAGGTAATCGCGTCCCCGATCAGGATTGGTTTGACGCGCTGTATGCCGCCCTCGATTTCATCAAGCGGCTGCGCGACGACCCCAGCATCGACGCGTCGACGATTCTCCAATGGCTCATTGCCCAGGCGCCAGAGACACCAGCAGGCGGCCCCCTGCCCACGACCGTTCGGCCTGCGCCGGTCGCCGACCTGCAGACGACCCAGTCGTTCCGGGCAGCGCCGATCGAGGCGCGGCCGATCGACCGACCCGCCGAACGCGCCGAGCAAAACAGTGTGCGCGTTTCAATCGGCAAACTGGACATGCTGCTCACAGAAAGCGGTGAGCTCTCGGTTACCCATCTGCGCATCGCCGAACGCCTGGCCGACTTGCGAGCGGTACAGCGCCAACTCGAGCGTTGGCAGCACGAGTGGAGTAAGACCCGCCCGGTGCGCGCGCGGCTGCGGCGCGCCCAGGCGAGCGCCGCCTCGCGCGACAGCGATGTCTTGCTACGCACGGCGGAAAGATTCGACCAGGACATGTTGTCGATCCTGATGCAAACGCGTGAGCTGGTCGGTGACCTGGCGCAGAACACGTCACAGCTCGCCTCGGTATCGGGCGCGATCGGAGCTGAGGTCATCAAGATTCGTCTGCTCCCCGCAGGGACCGTGTTTCAGCCGCTCGAGCGTTTGGTACGCGACCTGTCGCGGCAGACCGGCAAAGAGGCGCGGCTGGTGCTCAGCGGTACCGATACCGAAGTCGATCGTCGGATCCTGGACGAGCTGCGCGATCCGCTGATGCACATGGTGCGCAACACGATCGACCATGGCCTCGAGAGCCCTCATGAACGACTCGAGGCGGGTAAACAGGGCCAGGGCACGCTACACATGTCAGCGACCCAGCGCGGTGACCGGGTGCTCATCAGCATCGAGGATGATGGTCGGGGGCTGCATGTTGACACCATCCGTGAGGCAGCGGTCCGCTGCAGCCTGGTGACACGTGAGCGGGCCGCGCAGATGGACGGCGCCGCCATCATCGACCTGATTTTTCATCCCGGCTTCTCGACCCGCGACACCGTCACCGAGATCTCGGGCCGGGGAGTCGGCATGGACGTCGTGCGCGAGCACGTGAGCCGCCTCGGCGGCGACATCAATGTACGCACCACGCCGGGCAAAGGAACATGCTTCACCCTGTCCGTGCCGCTCACGCTGGCGACCACACGCGTGCTGCTGGTCGAGGACGGCGGTCAGATGTTCGCCGTTCCGTCATCTGGTATCGAGCGTACCGGGCGCGTCCGCACTGGTGACATGCAGCGGTTGGAAGGCCGCCGCGCACTGCAGCTAGACGGTCGGGTCGTGCCTGTCGTCGAGTTGGCAGAGCTGCTGCAACGCCAATCAACAGACGTCGCCGAGCCGACCGCCGACGAGTGGCGGCCATTCTTCATCCTGCCGCAAGGCGATCGCGTCGTCGCCATCCTGACCGACCGCCTGGTCGATGAGACTGAACTGGTCGTGAAGGCGCTTGGCGCGCCACTCACACGGGTCCGCTACGTCGGCGGCGCCGCGGTACTCGGCACTGGGTCGGTGGTCGTAATTTTGAATCCCGGGGACCTGATCAAATCGGCGCTGGGCAACCTCGAGCGAGCCCCGCGCAATGCTGCCCCCGAGCTACCGAGCGTGGCTGAGATAACCCGACGGCGGATCCTGGTGGTCGACGACTCCGTCATGACGCGGACCCTCGAGCGCACGATTCTCGAAGCTGCCGGATACACGGTCATCGTGGCCACAGACGGGGCGCACGCTCTGGAACGCCTCGCAGCCGATCCGCACATCGACGCCATCGTGTCAGACATCGAGATGCCGCGTATGAATGGCCTCGAGTTAACGGCCGCTGTGCGCCAGGATGAGCGCTGGCGCCATCTGCCGGTGGTGCTGGTCACCTCGCTGGATTCCGCCGAACAAATCGAACGAGGCGCAGCCGCCGGCGCTGACGCGTACATCGTCAAGGGCCGCTTCGACCAGAACGATCTGCTCCAGACCGTGAGTCGTTTGCTATGAGCGACCTCGACACCACAAGCCGACCGCTGCGTGTCCTGGTCGTCGACGATTCAGCTGTCCAACGGCAGGTCATTTCGCGGCTGCTCAAACAGGACCCATCGATAGAAATCGCCGGTTGGGCAGCAAATGGCGCCGATGCGCTGCGCTCGGTGAGTCTGCTCCAGCCTGACCTCATTCTGCTTGACGACAAGATGCCTGTACTCGGCGGCCTGGAAGTCGCTCGGCGCATCATGGCCGAGCGACCCACACCGATCGTGATGATCAGTGCGGCGACGGGCGCGAGCGCGGTGGCTCTGGCCACGAGAGCGTTGGCCGCCGGCGTACTCGCCGTCCAATCCAAGCAGTCACTCTTTGCTTCGTGCGCAGCGACCGACTTGCCGAGGCTGGTGAAAACCATGGCTTCGGTTCGATTGGTCCGTCAGCGTTGGGGGGCGCCGGCGGAAGATGGGCCTGGCCGCCCAGTCGCGAGCGACCTGGCGCGGCCAAGCCGCCCGGAAGTGGTTGCCATCGGCGCATCAACCGGTGGGCCGCAAGCGCTGCGCGAAATCATCTGTCGTTTGCCGGCCTGCTTTCCCCTGCCGGTGCTCGTCGTACAACACACGACCTCGGGCTACTCGAACAACCTCGTGGACTGGCTGCAAGTCGGCAGCAAGTTATCCGTCCGCGTCGCGCAAGACGGTGATCCGCTCGATCGGGGCGGCGTCTTCGTGGCTCCCACTGGACGACACCTGGTCGTGCAAGGGCGTCGCCTGGCACTCCTCGACGCACCACCTGTTTCGCTGCACCGCCCGTCGGCGACGGTCCTGTACCGTTCCGTGGCGGAAGCGTTCGGTCCGCGTGCGATCGGTATTTTGCTGACGGGCATGGGCAACGACGGCGCCGCCGGACTGCTCGCGATGCGAGAGGCCGGGGCGCTGACGATTGCGCAGGACGAGCAGAGCTCAGTGGTCTTCGGCATGCCGGCTGAGGCGATCAGCCTGGGGGCCGCGGATCACGTCATGGCCCCTGGTTTGATGCCCAGGCTGTTACTGGAACACGCGTCAGGAAGGTCGGCGGCAGCGTGAACCTCAGCGAATTCCTCAGCGAATTTCAACTCGAGGCTGGCGAAAAACTCGACCTGATCGCCAGCCAACTGCTGCGGCTCGAACGCGACGTGAGCGACACACAGCCCGTCCGCGAAATGTTCCTGGCGGCGCACACGATCAAAGGTGGCGCGGCCATGCTGCGGCTGACCGATGTTGAGGCGCTGGCGCACGCGCTCGAGGATCTGCTCAGCTCGTTCAGAGATCACACGCGTGTCCTCGACAGCCCCACGGCAGACCTGTTGTTCGAGACTATTGATCGCCTGCGCGCGCTCGTGTCGTCGGCCGCGTCGACCTCCGTCGCGGCGGAGCTCGATCCAAAGGTGTCGAGCTTCGCGTCTCGGTTGCGCTTAAGTGCCAGCGGCCGCCCGGAGACGACCACGGCCGAAGTAATCGAGCAGGTCGGACGGGCACCGCGCGCGCTATTGGTCGACAACTCGCCAACGGTACGCGAGCTGCATCGCCTGCTCCTCGAAGACGCCGGCTTCGAGGTCGCCGCCTGTGAAGACGGTCAGGTCGCCCTCTCATCTGCGTTGGCCGAGTCGTTCGTGTTGGTCGTTGCGGGCATCCAAACCAAAGGCCTGGGTGGCTTCGAGCTGACTTCGGCGCTGCGCGCGAATCCGGCTTATCGCAACGTGCCCGTGATTCTGACGAGCGCGGATGCTGATCCTGAACTGTCGCGGCGAGCCCTGGAATTCGGCGCGCGTGCGCTCGTGCGCAAGGGCTCACTGCAAGACGAGCGGCTGAGCGACGTGCTGCAAGAGATCGACGGCCTGCGGGCCGCCTGAGCGGTCAGGCCGCGACGGCAAGTGGCGGTTGGTTCGTCGCCGCGAATACCCGCGACCGACCAGCGTCCTTGGCCGAATAGAGGGCGTCGTCAGCGGCACGATAGAGCGTCTGCAGGTCCAGCCCGTTGCGGGGGAACTCGGCGACGCCGGCGCTGAACGAGAGCTCAAACGCCGATCCATCAGGCGCCTGGAATGTTTCTCGGCGCACGATATCGAGGACACGGTAGAGGCGCGTGACGCTGTCGCCGGTGCCCATCGCGTACATCCCGACGACGAACTCCTCGCCACCCCAACGGGCAACCACGTCTTCGTCACGGAACGAACGCCGCAAAATGGCGGCCAGGTGGCGCAGGACATCGTCACCCATGGCGTGACCGAAACGATCATTGACCTGCTTGAAGTGATCGACGTCGATGATGACGAGCGACAGCGGCATGTGCTGACGTCGAGCCAGCGAAAGAAAGTGAGTCAACATCTCGGTCGACTTGTGTCGGTTGGCCAACTGGGTCAACTGGTCGACCTCGGCGAGGGCTCGCAAGCGGGCGTCCTGTTCGGCCAGGCGCTTGTGGAGTCCGGATACACGTTCGGCGGCGATGAGGCGCAAGTGCAAGTCATCGACATCGAGGGTCTTGGCCAGATAGTCGTCGGCACCGGCCTGCATGCCTTCCAGGGCATGGTTGCGATCGCCGAACGCGGTCAACAGGACGAAGTAGGTGTACGGCCCGTTGTGGGCTCGCACGAGGCGGCAGAGATCTGGGCCTTCCATACCGGGCATCAACCAATCGCTGATGATCACATCGGCACCTTGAGCACGGAACAACTCCCAGGCTTCGTCGCCGTCAGCGGCTGTCAAGCACTCGTGACCGAGTCGCTCGACAGCCGATTTGAGCATCATCCGCGTCGTGCGTCCGTCCTCGACGACCAGAACCTTCATACCTCCCTCATCATCGGCCGGTCGGACGCCGGAGTGAACCCTTTTG
>DASYKL010000280.1:0-6758 GCA_035995405.1 Chloroflexota bacterium | reverse complement strand
CAAATTCCCCAGCCTGGCGGCAAGTACTTCGATACCTACGATCAGGACTATGTCCTGACCCAACGAACGGAGGCCCGCGACTTCTTCGCGAGTCTGCTCCACTGAAGCCCATGTTGCACCCAGGGCAAGTTCTCAGACTGTTGCACGTGCTGATTGCGCTGCTCGTCGCGATTACAGCATGCACACCTCAAGCTAGCGCGCCGACACCCGCGGCCGCGCCCGCCGCATCCGGCGGCGACTTTGATCAACTCGTTCAGGCGGCAAAAAAAGAAGGCGAGCTCGTCATCTTCCTTGGTCGAGCGGGCTCGCGCCAACTGCGCGATGCCTTTCCGGCATTCCAGCAGAAATTCGGCATCAAGGTGACCCAGGTTGCCGGCTCGGGCACCGAGAATGCCGACAAAGTGCTCGCCGAGCGCGACACCGGTGTCTATACCGCCGATCTGTGGATGGGCGGTCTGACGACTATCAACACGCGGTTACTGCCCAAAAAGGCATTCGATCCGATCGAGTCGCTGTTCATTTTGGCGGAGGTGAAGGACAAAGCGGCCTGGATGAAAGGCCAGTACTGGTGGGGCGATCCGGACAAGCAGTACACATTCCTGTTCTCTGCCAGTCCGTCACCGCTGATCTCGTACAACAGCAACCTGGTCAAGCCAGACGAAATTGCCTCGTTCTACGACTTGCTCGATCCGAAATGGAAAGGCAAGATCGTCTCACGCGATCCGACCGCGGCCGGCACCGGTGGTAACACCGTCTACTTCTACTCACATCCGCAGCTCGGCAAAGAATTCCTGCGCCGGCTGTTCACCGAGCAGGACGTCACCGTCGTTGACGACGCTCGCCAGGCGACGGAGTGGCTGGCCCTCGGCAAGTACTCGCTGTACCTGTTGGGCTCGGGCAGCGATGTCTCCGACGCGCAGGATCAGGGGCTGCCGGTTAAAGACAACTACGGCCCATTCAAAGAGGGCGCCCGTATCACCGCCGGCGGCGCGGGCTCACTGTCGGTCTTCAACAAGGCCGCCCACCCGAACGCGAGCAAACTGTTCGTCAACTGGTGGTTGTCCAAAGAAGGTCAGATCGTGGCCCAGAAAGCCGACCCGCTGGATCAATCGTTGCGGATCGATATCCCCAATGACCACGTTACCCCGGCGACGCGACGGAGCCCGACCGTCGAGTACTCGTTCCTGGACGCGCAACCGGAAATCGTCTCGAGCGAGGGCGACATGCTCGCATTCATGAAGCAGGTCCTGGGCCGCTAAGCCAGCGCATGGCCGCCGTCCAGACTGCGTCTCTGACCGCACCCCACACCTGGCGTCTGGGACGCCCGCCAGCCGGTGCCATCGTGATGCCGATCGTCATCGTGGTGCTCGGCTTTTACGTGGTGTACCCGCTCGCGTTGATCCTGCTGAACAGCTTCAACGTCGCACGGATTGCCGAACCGGCGCGCTATGGCCTGGAAAACTGGATGGCTGCATTCTCACAGCCACGACTGCTGCAGTCGCTCGCTAACACCATTCTGGTGTACGCGTTGTACACCTCAATCGGGTTCCCGATCGCGGTGTTCATTGCCTGGGCGCTCGCTCGGATTCGCATGCCTTTCGCGGCCGGGCTGGAGTTCCTGTTCTGGGTGTCGTTTATGCTGCCATCGCTGTTCACGACGATTGGCTGGATGATGCTCCTGGATCCGGACCTAGGCCTGTTGAACGTCGCCATCCGCCGCGCATTGCCGTTCATCACCCAGGGCCCATTCAATATCTTCACCGTCTCCGGCATCGTCTGGGCGCACCTGATGGGCACGGTTATCTCGTCCGCGGTGATGCTGCTGACACCCGCATTCCGCAACATGGACTCGTCGTACGAAGAGGCGAGCCGCGCATCCGGCGCGTCCAACATCGGCACCCTGGTGCGTATCACGTTGCCGCTGATGATCCCGCCGCTCACGATCGTCGTGATGCTCAACATCGTGCGCATGTTCCAATCCTTCGAGGTGGAGCAGCTGGTCGGAACACCAATCAAGTTCTATGTCTATTCGACGCAGATCTACCAGCTGGCGCGCGCCAGCGAGCCACCGCAGTACGGCCAGGCGACGGCGCTTGCCAGTCTGACGCTGCTGGTGATCGTCATCCTGATTCCGTTGCAGCGCTGGCTGCTCAGCCGACGTCAGGTCACCACGGTCAGCGGTCGATTCCACCCCGGCCTCATCGAGCTCGGCCGTTGGCGTTGGCTGCCGTTCGGTCTGATCGTGTTCGTCCTCGTCCTGCTGAACGTGGTGCCGCTCGCAACGGTCATTCTGGGCAGTTTCATGACCCGCGCAGGCTTCTTCCAGCTGGCCCAGGTCTTCACCATGAAGCACTGGCTCAACGTGCTGATGGACAACCAGTTCCGCAGCGCGTTGTTCAACACGGTCCTGCTGAGCAGCGTCACCGCCGTCATCAGTCCATTTCTGTTCTCGTTTATCGCCTATGTCCTGGTGCGCACCAGGTGGCGCGGGCGCATGTTGCTGGACTCGATCGTGTGGTCCTCAGGTGCGGTGCCTGGCATCCTGGCCAGCCTGGGACTGTTGTGGATGTTCTTGAGCACGCCGTTTCTCCGCCCGATCTACGGCACCATCTGGGCATTGGTGCTGGTCGCCGTCCTGCAGGGCAAGCTCACCGGCATTCAGCTGTCGAAGGGCATCTTCTTGCAGTTCGGCCAGGAGCTGGAGGACGCCGCACGAGCCTCGGGTGGTGGCTGGCTGAGCGTCTATGTCCGCATCTGGCTGCCGCTGATCACACCCACGCTGATCCTCATCGGCATGATGCACTTCGTCATAGCCGCGCAATCGACGAGCCATATCGTGCTCCTCGCCACCCGCGACACGATTACGCTGTCGCTTCTGGCGCTCGAATTGGCATCCGGCGGAACCACGCAGCGCGAAGAGGCCGGCATCATCGGGCTGATCCTGGTGCTGCTGACGGTCGGCCTGGCGCTCGTCGCACGGCGCGTCTTTGGTATCAACATCGGCATCAGGCATCAGTAGACAAATGACCGACGATGAGCTGCGCCGTGACGTGGCGCTCGCCAACCGCATCGTGCATGCTGCCGGCCTGGTATCAGCCTTCGGACACGTCAGCGCGCGCATTGCTGGCACAGCGACGTTCTTGTTTCCGACACGCGCCAGCCCCGCCCTGGCGGACCCAGCCCGTTTGCTGGTCCTGGACACCGAAGGCAACCGCCTCGCGGGTGACGGCGAGCCCAACACCGAATTCTGGATTCACGCACGCATCTACGCCGCGCGTCCAGACGTAGGCGCAGTAGCGCACGTGCATTCGCCCGCGTGCGTCGCCCTGGGTCAGATTGGACAGCCGCTACAAATCTTGCACAACTCGGGGGCCCTCTTTTCCGACGGCGTGCCACTCTTCGAGCGACCGGGCCTGATTCGCTCTCGTGAGCTTGGCGACGAGGTTGCGCTGACCCTCGGCCAGCACCGCGCGATGCTGCTGCGCGGCCACGGTGCGAATCTCGCCGAAGCGGATGTACGCCGGGCGGCAGCCACGGCCACGTTTCTCGAAGAAGCCGCCGAGATCCAGTTGCGGGCCCTGGCCGCCGCCGGCGGCCGAGCCGAAGCCCTGCGCGCCTACACTCCAGCAGAAGCGCGTCGGCTCCGCGAGCAGTTGGATGTGCCCGGTCCGATGAACCGTGCCTGGGAGTACTACGTCGCGCGGATCGAAGGACGCCTGTGAGGCTGACATGACCGCCGGCTTTGGTCGTCGAAAAGCACAGCTGACATCGCGCGTGGCACTGTGCGTGCGCTATGTTCGCCAGTATCAATGACGAGCTTGAATTCGCGTTCCGAGGCGCGGCACGCGGCCCCACGACCGAGCTTCGACGAAACGTCGCGTGAGGTGCCGATTACGGCCGAGGAGCGCACGATCGGCCTCAAATCGAAGGCCTACTTCGACCGTACCCTCAAGCGCACCGCACCGTGGCTGATCAAGAACGGTCAGATTCGGATCGTTCGGCCAACTTCGTCTATGCCCCGCAACGGCGCGGACACGCCAGCAGCCGCTCCAACGGGGCGCGGCCATATCTCGATCGACACGCTCGAACATGAGGTCGTCTCCCCACTGCTGGGCTCCGTCATGTTCACCTTCAAGCGTATCGAAGACAAATTGGCCGACTTCAGCGGACGTAGCTACGACCTGTTTCGCAACGTGTGGGGCATCAACAACTCCTACCACCAGTGGAGCTTCGAAGAAAACCAGCACAGCGATGCGCTCAGCCTGATCCTCGAGCGGACTGGCCAGCTGACCCGCGACGTCATCGACGAGGACTACTACGCCAACCTGGCGCTGACCTGGGAACCGCCTTTCCCGACAGCCCGGCAGATGGTGGTGTACGCCGCATTTCAGGAGCAGTTGACCAGTCTCAACTACCAGGCTCTGGCAAAACGAGCCAGCGAGGAAGATGCACCGACGGTCGGCCAGATCCTGACGCTCATCGCGCAAGACGAGGCCTACCACGGCGGCGGCTACCGCGCGTTCAGCCGCATGTACGCCGACGTTGATCTGGACGGCACCATCGCCGACGCACTCCACGTCGGTGGTAATTTCCGGATGCCGGCGCAGCACCTGATGCGCGACCGCGGGCGGAACTCCGTCGAGATCGTACGGGTCGGTGCGTTCAGCAAAACGCTGGTGTCGGAAGAAACGATCTATCGCGTCCTGCAGGGTCTCGGCTTCGTGCCCGAGCAGCTGGCGCGGCAGACCGCCGACGACTACTGGAAATCGGAGTGACCTGCAGTCACACGTTGACCAGCTGCCGTCCTTCGTCGCCTACCGTAGACGCCGAGCTGCCCCAGTCGACGCGGTAGCCAAACACCTCTTTGGCAGAGCCGCTGTTGGCGGTGAGCTTGAGGATCAACGGCAGCGTCAGATCGCGTATCACACGGGCGACGCCTGTCGCCGCTTTGGAGTTATTGACTCGCAAGGCTGCCTTGATGATGCGCTCCACGCGTGGCCGGCGGAGCTGCTCGAACGCCACAAACGCGTGCTCCGGATCAGGTTGATCGCGCAGACATTTGCCGAGCACGACTGCATCCTCAATCGATATCGAAGCGCCCTGACCGGAACTTGCCGACGGCGCGTGCGCCGCATCGCCGATCACGATCATGCGCTCGGAGTGCCAGCGTGGCAAGTGCGGCAGCGTGTGGATCGGCGTGGGTGGCGGCAGGTGGCTGGTCGCCTGGATCAGCCGCGCGGCCGGCCCGGCATCGTCGGCGAACATGTCGCTGAGCTTTGCCTGCCAGGCCGCGCTGCTCAGCGAGGCCAGCGCGCCACGGGTCGGTTCCTGCGGTTGCGGCACATTGGCGAACCACCACACTTCGCCATTCGGAGCCAACGCATAGCCGAAGAACGCACGCTTGCCAAAGATCATGTGGTACGTGCCCACCTCAGCGTTCACTTCAACGCCGTGGGCGAATCCGCCCAGGCCGATCAGCCCGGCATACGTCGGTGCTGGTGCGTGCACGTCGATCAAGCGACGCACGACCGAGTGAATGCCGTCGCAGCCGATGAGCAAATCGCCGATGGCTTCGCTGCCATCAGCGAAGGTGGCGCGTACGCCGCCGTTTTCGTTGGCCACTCCGACCAGGCGTTTGCCATATTCGATACGCAGACCGCGCCCCAGCGCCTGATTGCGAATCGCCGCGTACAGGTCGGCGCGCTTCATCGTGTAGCCGGTGGTGCCATCGTCGAGGGTCATGCTCAGGATTGCCGAACCCAGGCGTTTGCCAGTGCCGCTCCACAAGATCATGCCCGGCGTTTCGAAGCCGGCCGCGATGGCCGGCTGTTCGGCTCGGATGATGCGCAGCGCGTTGATGCCATTCGCCGCCAGGGTCAGAAAACTGCCCTCGTCGTCCGCCGATGTCTGGTTAGCCTCGTAGATGACCGAGCCAATACCGGCCTGGTGCAGGGCCATGGCCGTGGCCGGGCCAGCGATTCCGCCGCCGATGATCAGCGCGTTGAGTGGTCGATTGCTCATGACAGTGCCTCGTCTTGGGGTGCTGCTGAAGAAGCTGGAGAAAGCGGCGGCTGGTGGAATTGCGCCCACTGCGCCTGCCAACCGCTGTGTGGGTTTTCTATTTGCGCGATGAAGTCCTGGACGAAGGCGGACTCGGCAGCCAGCAAGGCCAGCCGATAGTTCTCCTCGACCAGGAACAGCGGGTGCACTCCCAGGGCGTGCGTGCTGTCGATAACGTTGGTGGTTTCGGTCCGTTGTTCGGCGAGTCGAGCTAACCGTTTGTGCAACAGGTCGACGACTTCGTTGGGCGGCAGTGCCGCGATGAGCGACAGCGCGGCGACAAAGTGCGGGTACTCGTGGTCCGGCACCTCGACGAGCGTGCGCAGCCAGTCGCGGAACTCGTGGCGGCCAGCATCGGTCAAGGCGTACACGGTGCGTTCTGGCCGCTGGCCAGCGCGGGTGGTTTCTTGCGCGACGATGAAGCCTGCTCGGGCGAGCTGTTGGACGACCATGTAGAGGGAGCCGTGATTGAATTTGATGCTGCGTGCGTCGCCGTGTTCGCGCAGGGTCCGCGACAGCTCGTAGGGGTGCAGAGGCCCTTGGCTGAGATAGGACAGCACGGCGAGGGCGAGGAGGTTGCCGACAGCGCGTCTTTCGTTCTTAGGCCGTTTCGTCACAACTGAATAATCAACATCAACTAGTTGTCACTGACTATATAGATTGCGTCTGGTGGCCGTCCATTTAACAAGACAACGGGC
>DASYKL010000279.1:0-3592 GCA_035995405.1 Chloroflexota bacterium | reverse complement strand
GGTCACGAAGCGTGGCCAGATCGGGAACCAACCCGAGAAACCAAAAGAGAAATGATACTGAGAAATAAGTACTCACGGCGAAGACATCCCAAACCAGTGGACTGCGAAATTGCGGCCACAGCGCCATCGTGTTGGGATACGGCGCGAGCCAATAGGCAAACCACGGCCGGCCCATGTGCAACAGCGGAAACAACCCTGCACAAGTGACGGCCAGCAGCGTCATGGCTTCGGCAAAGCGATTGATCGACGTTCGCCAATCCTGTCGAAGCAGCAGCAAGATGGCCGAGATCAGCGTGCCGGCGTGACCGATGCCGATCCACCACACGAAGCTGGTGATCGCATAGCCCCAGGCGACCGGAATCATGATTCCCCAGACGCCGACGCCAATGAACAGCAACACGGCCATGGTCAGCAACAAGAGTCCTGTCAGGAACAGGCCAAAAAAGAGCCCACCCCACCAGCCGACACCAGTCTTGCGCTGGAGGACAAGGTTGTCGACGCGATCGGTGACTGAAGCGTAGGAGTGTTCCGGTCCGAGGATCGGCCCAAAACCATGCTCCAGAAACGGCTCGATAGCGCCGGGTGGCAAGCCGCGGTCGACTGGCGAAGCGTCAGTTGTCACGCGTGTGGCTCTGCCGTATCAGCGGCCGCCAGCGCCGGATTCGTATTCGGCACGGTGGCGAGATAGGTGGTCCGCGGCCGTGTATTGAGCTCTGCCAGGAGCGAATAGTTTCGCGGCAAGTCTCGTTGTGCCCTGACGGCGCTGCGCGGGTCGTTGAGGTTCCCAAAGACGATGGCGTTGGTCGGGCAAGCCGCCTGACACGCCGTCACCACTTCGCCGTCCGCGACCGGCCGATTCTCGCGTTGCGCTTGAATTCGCGCCGTGCTGATCCGCTGCACGCAATACGTGCACTTCTCCATGACGCCGCGACTGCGCACGGTCACCTCGGGATTGCGCTGCAGCTTCAAGCTCGGCGTCTGAAAGTCGGCGTACTCGAAGAAGTTGAAGTGGCGGACTTTGTACGGGCAATTGTTGGAGCAATAGCGCGTGCCGACGCAGCGGTTGTAGACCATGTCGTTCAACCCCTCGTTGCTGTGGACGGTCGCTCCAACCGGACAGACCATCTCGCACGGCGCGTTCTCACAATGCATGCAGGGCACCAGCTGCTGCAGCACACGCGGATTCGCTGCTTCGCCCGTGAAGTACGTGTCCACGCGCAGCCAGTGCATCTCGCGTCCGCGCGTCACTTCTTCTTTGCCGACCACCGGTATGTTGTTCTCCGACTGACAGGCGACGACACACGCGTTGCACCCGACACACGCGTTGGTGTCGATCACCATCCCCCACGCATTGCCGGGATAGCTGTACTGGGGGTACAGACTTTCCGTCGGTGACTGCTGGCCGTTGACCCGCAGGTTGTCTGGTGTCACCGACACCACCAGGTCGCGGCCCTCCATCGAGTAGTGGCCTTGTGTGCTGGCCAGCCGATAGGTCGCACCTGTGCGAGCCACGTCCACTCCGCCGTCAAACCAGGGCGCCACCGAGCGGCGCAGCGCGTAGGCATCGAAGCCGACACCATTGCCCGGACCCGCGCCGCGTCGGCGCCCGTAGCCGAGGCTCACCCCGATCGAATTGTCGGCCTGGCCGGGCAGAATCCAGACGGGAGCCCGTACGGTTCGCTCGGCATACTGCAGCTCGACCACGTCCTCATTGGCCAGGCTGAAACGCTCGGCGGTCGCTGGACTCAGCAGCGCCACGTTATCCCAGGTCAATTTGGTGAGCGGTCGCGGCAGCTCGAGCAGCCAGCTGTTGCTGGCAAAGCTTCCGTCGTATACGGCAGGATCCGGCCGGAAGACGATCTCGACCGAGCCTGAGGCCGGTGGCGCCGCGCGTTGGACGCCGTTGGCCCAATCGGCTCTGACGGCGACACTGACCGGCGGCTGCGACGTTCCGGCTACGACACCGTCGTGCAGACTGCTCCGCCAGAAGCTAAGGAAGTCCGCTCCCTGATACTCGCCGCGCCAGTATTGCTGGACCACCTCATGGCTCGACACGTTTGGTTGGTCGCCAAAGACCGCCAGGAGCTCGTGGACCGAGTGGCCCTCGTAGAGCGGGGCGATTGTCGGCTGCATGATTGTGGCGGTGCCATCAAAGGCGCGTGCGTCGGTCCAGTTCTCGAGCGCATGCAGCTCCGGAATGTGCCACTGACACAAGGCCGCGGTTTCGTCGTCGAAGAGGCCCAGGTGGATCCGCGTGCCGACGTGCTGCAGCGCCGCGGTAAATGCGACATCTGCTGGCGCGGTATAGGCGGGATTACCACTGAGTATGAGCAGGTGACTGACCTGGCCCGCGTTCATGTCGTCAACGAGTTGGCGCAAGGATGTGGCGTGATCCAGCGGATCCAGTTCGACCGACGGGGCGTAGTCGACGGTCGTGCCGACGCTGCCGAGCGCCGCGTTTAGCGCATGGGCCAGCGCGTGAACGGTGGGCGGCTGGCCGGCGCCAGCGATGACAAGGGCAGTGCGGCCGTGGCTGCGCAAGTCGTCCACAAGCGCCTCCAGCCAGTGCGAAGGCACGCCCGGCGGCGGCGCTGCCTGGCCAGTCGCCGGCTGGCCGCCGACGCCGAGCGCATCCGCTAGCGCGAACGCGAACGGCTCAATCGCTCGCGCGGCCAGGGGTAGCCGGTGGTCCGCTGCTACGCCGAACATGGACGGCGTGCTCTCCACGGCGTACAACCGCGTCAGCGGCCCCTGCTCCGGTCGACGCCGCGCGCCAAAGTCGTGCAGCCAGCGCAAGCGGCCTGGACTCCAGGCGAACGGATCGCCGTCCAGGTTGAGGACGACGTCAGCCGCATCGAAGTGGTATCGCGGTTCCACCACCTGCCCGAATGCCAGTTGTGCGCCAGCCCGGGCGTAGTCATGGTTGATCGGTTGCCAGCGATGCCAGCGTGCCTGCGGATACCGCTGCAGGATGCTCTGCATCTGCGCCCCGAAAGTGGGCGAGGTGACTCCTTCGCTGAGAAACCGCAGGCCCTGACCACCCGTCGCGCTCAGGTCAGTTAGCGCGGCGTGCAGGGTTTTGAGAAAGTCAGCCCACGTGCTGATCTGACCACCGAACGTGACGGTCTGCGAGCGGTTCGGGTCGTACAGCGTCAGCACCGATGCCTGGCCGGCGGCATCGGTCGCGCCAAGACTGTCGGGGTGTTGTGGATTCCCTTCGATCTTGGTCGGTCGACCGAGATGCGTTTCGACCAGGATGCCCTGCGCATAGCCGCCGACGACGTGGGCGCTGGCGAAGTAAAGCGGCTTGCCTGGGACGATGTCACGAGGCGGTCGGACGTAGGGCACGATCTGGTCTCGCGGCGGAGCGCAGGCAGCTGCGCCGGCCAGGGCTAACGAGGCGCCCATCAATTCGAGAAAACGGCGTCGGCTAAGTGGGTCTGCACGCTGGGCTAGGGCGGCGTTAAAGGATGCGAAGCGTCCGGTTCGGACGTCCTCCGCTTCCGCTTCCGCCTGGTCGGTGGCAAGGCCGTGACGTTCGGAGTGACTCATCGGTGGCACGTCGAGCAGCTGATCTGCGATTGCACGTGGT
>DASYKL010000278.1:0-2792 GCA_035995405.1 Chloroflexota bacterium | reverse complement strand
TCAATTACGGCGGCAACACGCTGCCAGAGATGATCCTCTGTCAGCACGAGGAGATCGCGGTCGGCATGGCCCATGGCTTCGCCAAAGCCAGCATGCAGCCGATGGCGGCCATCGTCCACGACATCGTCGGCCTCCTCCACTCGTGTATGTCTATCTACTACGCCTACATCGACCGCGCGCCGATCCTGGTCCTCGGCGCGACCGGCCCGATGAACGAGGCCAAGCGGCGGCCACGCATTGATTGGATCCATACCGCCAACGTCCAGGGCAACGCGGTCCGCGACTTCACGAAATGGGACGACCAGCCGGCATCGGTCGACGGCATTCCGCCGTCGTTTGCGCGTGGCTACCGGGTGGCGATGAGCGAGCCGCAGGGGCCCGTCTACCTGTGCTACGACGCGCAATTGCAGGAGGATCCGCTCGATCGGCCGATTCACTTGCCGTCGCCTTCGGCCTCGAGAGTGCCGACCCGCATGGCGGCTGATCCGCGCGCGCTCGAACAGTTGGCGGGCATGCTCGTCCGCGCCGAACGGCCGGTCATCCTGGCCGAGTATTTGGGGCGGGACCATGCGGCGGTGCCGGAGCTCGTTCGTTTGGCCGAGACGCTGGCTATTCCGGTGATCGATGTCCGCGCGCGGCACAATTTTCCGACCAACCACGCCCTCAATATGACCTACACCAACGTCCTCGATGACGCGGACTTGCTGTTGGCCCTCGATGTGCGAGACCTGGAGCGGCCGACGACCCGACTGGAAAGCGCGACGCGACGCATCGAATCGCGCGTTCCCGCGGACTGTGTGTTTGCCGAAATCGGTTTTTCCGACCTCGAGCTCAGCAGCTGGTCGATGGACTACGGCCGCTACCAGGAAACCCAGCTGTCCATTCTCGGCGACACTTCGCTGGCGGTCCCCGCGTTGACGGATCTCGTTTCCGAACGCGTCTTGGTCGACCGTCCGAAGCAGGCCGCTATCGCCGCGCGGCGAGCCGACATCAGCCTGCGCCATGCGGCGGCGCGGGCGCGCTGGGAGAAACAAGCGCGTGAGGATTGGGATGCCGCGCCAATGACGACCGGCCGCCTGGGTCTGGAGATCTGGGACGCGATCAAAGACGAAGATTGGGTGCTGACCGCCAACACGCTGCGCGAGTGGGTGCCGAAGTTGTGGGATATCGACCAGCCGTATCGCCATCCCGGCAAAGAGCTCGGCACCGCGACGCAGATCGGCATCTCCCTTGGTGTTGCCCTGGCGCACAAAGGCACCGGCCGTCTGGTGGTCGACATCGCACCTGATGGTGACCTGATGTTCGACGCGGGCGCGTTGTGGGTGGCTGCCAAGCATGAAATTCCCATGCTGGTCGTGATGTTCAACAACCGCGCGTATTACAACGACTGGGAACACCAGATCCGAATGGCCCGCGTCCGCGGCACACCGCCAGAACGAGCCAATATCGGCATGGACATGCGCGGCCCGAACGTCGACTTCGCCAACCTGGCCCGCTCCATGGGCTGGTACGCCGAAGGCCCGATCGAGTCCGGCAACGAGTTAGGCCCCGCGCTCCGCCGCGCGATCCGTCAGGTGAAAGAAGGCAAACCCGCGTTGATCGACAGCATCACGAGGTTCCGCTAGTAGTGCTCCGTGGAGCGTATTTCCACGAGGGACACGATCACGACGAGCACGACGAATTTTTCCACGACGGCGACGGTGGCGCGAGCGACGAGAGCCTGGACGTTACGTGGGCCCTCGACAACGTTGAGCTGACGACTGTCGGTGTCGACGTTGGCTCCTCCACCTCGCACCTGCTGTTCGCCAAACTCCACCTGCAACGCCTGACGCAGTCACTGTCCAGCCGCTTTGTCGTCGTCCACCGCGAAGTCCTGCATAAAACGCCGATTCTGCTGACGCCGTACCGGCCCGACGGCCTGATTGATGTCAACGCGCTCGAGCGTTTCGTCCACGCCGCCTACGCCGAAGCGAATCTCACTCCGGACGACATCGACACCGGCGCCGTTATCCTGACGGGTGCTGCCCTGGAGCGAGCCAACGCCCGCGCCGTGGCGGACCTGTTCGCCGGCTCCGGTGGCAAATTCGTCTGCGCCTCCGCTGGTCACAATCTAGAGGGCATTCTGGCCGCCCACGGCTCTGGCGCCGTCGCTCTGTCCCACCTGCGACAACAGACGCTGCTGCATATCGACGTCGGTGGCGGCACCACCAAGCTAGGCTTGCTGCGCAACGGCGAGATCCTACGCACGGCCGCGGTGCACGTCGGTGGTCGACTGGTCGCGTTTGATGCCGAGAACCGCATCACCCGCATAGAGCCAAGCGCAACTCAGGTGGCCGACGAGCTCGGCCTGACACTCAAGCTGGGCGAACAACTCTCCACCGACGATCGCCGCCGTCTGGCCCAGGCTCTGGTAGAAATCCTGCTCGATTATCTGAACGACCGCGAGACGTCGGCGCTGGGCAAGACGTTCCTGCTCACCGAGCCCCTGCAGATGAACGGCCACCGCCCAGACGCGGTGACGTTCTCGGGCGGCGTGGCCGAGTACATCTACGGCCGCGAGCCAAAGCGGTTTGGCGATATGGGACCGGATCTCGCCGCCGCGCTCCAACGCGCCGCGGAAGAAGGTCGTCTGCCGGCCCAACCAATTCCATTAGGCGAAGGCATTCGCGCCACGGTCCTTGGCGCCTCGCAGTTCAGCGTGCAGCTGAGTGGCAATACCGTGCACATTTCGGATCCAGGCATCTTGCCACTGCGTAATCTGCCGGTGGTGTATGCCCGCCTGGAGAATCCTA
>DASYKL010000277.1:0-7631 GCA_035995405.1 Chloroflexota bacterium | reverse complement strand
CGCGTCCTCGACGCGCTTGGTCACCAGGGTGTCAACGGCTTCTGGACTGGCTCCTGGATACGGCGTGCTGACGACGACGATGGGGAAATCGAGCGCGGGCAGCAGATCGACGCCGAGCTTGGTCCACGACACGGCGCCGACGACCAGCAAGGCGCCGATCACCATCAGCATGAAGAGCGGTCGCCGGATGGCGATATTCGTCAGAGACATGAAAGGTCGGCTCCTTGACCGTGTCAGCGCGCGAGCGCAACGCGCGTTTCGACGACCGCGGCGACGACGTCACCATCGGTCAGATCACTGAGGCTGCTGGTGGCGACCAATTGGCCGTCATCGATGCCGCCGACGATTTCGGTGAGGCGATCGCCCTGCAAGCCGAGGCGTACTGGCTGGCGATGGACGAGCCCGGCCGAGTCGATGGCGATGACCAGCGGCTCGGTGCCTGGCGCGCCGTTCAGGATGGCTTCTTTCGGCACCACCAGGGCGTTCTGCTTCTCGGCCGTGACGATGCTCAGCCGGGCGTACATGCCGGACCTCAGCTTGCCCAGGCCATCATCTCTAGGCTCGACGCGCACCGCCGCCGTACGGCTCTTGCTGTCGATCGTTGGCGCGATCGACTTCACGACGCCAGTGAAGGTTTGGGCGGGGAATGCCGGCACCGTCAGGCGGACGTTCTGTCCTTCGGCGACCTGTCCGAGCTGACTCTCTTCGACGTTGACCACCAGCTCCAGTGACGGTGGGACGAGCGTTGCGATCGGGGCTTGCGGGCTGACCAGAGCGCCTGGCGAAACGAGCCGCTCCGAGATGACGCCGTCTACCGGGGCGGTGATCGTGGTGTCTTTGACGCCGATCTGCGCCAGGTCGAGCTGCGCTCGCGCCTGATCGACCGTCGCCTGAGCGGCGGCCAGGTCTTGCTCCGTGTACGGGTTCTGCCGCGAGCGCAGCTGGGCTTCGGCCTGCGCGACAGCCTGCTGCTGCTGCTGTAGGTCGTAATCGGTGTACGGCGCGCGGGCTTTAGTGACTTGCAGACGCGCCTGCTCAACTGTCGCTCGCTGGGCACGAATATCCTGTGTTGTGTTCGGCTGGTTGGCGAGCAGCAGCTGCTGCGCCGCCTGGTCGACGGCCGACAACGCCTGCTGCAAGTCTTCGTCGGTGGGCCCGCCGAGGAGCTGGTCGAGCCTGGCTTCATCGCTCTTGAGGCGCTCGCGTGAAGCCGTCACCTGAGCCGAGGCGTTCTTGACCTGCGCATCCTGGGTCCCGTGCTGCACCGCGCTGAGACGTGCCTGGGCAACGACGAGGTTCTGCTGACCCGCGGTCAACTGGCTCTGCGCCAGATCGCGTTGCGATTGCAGCTGTGCCCGCTGCGCTTCGATACCGCCAGCTTTGACCGCGTCGAGACGCGAACGAGCCGCCGCCGCGGCTGACCTGGCCGCTTCGACGCCCGAGGTGAGCTGGGCCCTGGCAGCTGGAGTGCCGCCCCGCAGCAACAGGTCCAGCTGACCCTGCGCCGCTTCAACACCCGCATTCCCTGACTGAACCGCCTGCGATGCAGCAGCGCGGGCGTCGCCGCAGGCGCTGGCGTTGCGTGGCGCGCTGGGCGTGTCGAGGCACGGCGACACGGCGTTGTGCTCGAGCGCAGACTGCTGTGACTCGGCCGTTTGACGCTGCGCCCTGGCGGCTTCGAGTACAGCCTGGGCCTGCGCGATCGAGGCCTGAGTTGGGCTGTTGGCTTGATCGAGCGCAGCCTGGGCAGTCGTGAGTTGTGCTTGGGCCTGGTCGTACGCGGCCTGGGCCTGAGCGACGTCCGCTGGAGCCGTGCCTCTCAGGTTGGCGAATGCGGCATCGGCCGAGCCAACCGCCGACTGCGCTGCCTGGACCTGGGCGTTCAAGGTGTCGACCTGGGCTTGGGCAGCCTGCAGATCAGCGGCGTTGTTGTCGCCCAACGCGGCGTACGCCGCTTCAGCGCTGGCCAGCGCGGCTTTGTCCGAATCTACGGCGCTCTGCGCAGCTTGCTTGATGTCAGTGGTGGCGCCCTTCTGCAGTGCGACCAAGCGCGCATTGGCCGAGTCGACCGCATCCTGGGCTTGCTGCACGGCTTCGGCTCGGCCGCCCTGCAGCATGAGATCCAGGCGCGCCTGCTGCGCATCGAGCGCCGCCTGGGCAACCTGAATGTCTTCTGATCGACCGCCAGCAATCATGCTTTGCAGGCGGACTTGTTGCTGAATGAGGGCCGCTTCGGCGGCGGCCACGTCATCGGCTTTCGCGCCAATCTGCAATGAGGCGAGCTTGGCCTCAGCGCCGGCGAGCGTCGCGCGGGCCTGCAGCGTGTTGATCTGCGCCGTGTCTTGCTCGAGTGTCGCGAGCGTGTCGCCCGCTTTGACGCGGCTGCCGACATCAACCAGCATACGGTCGATTCGGCCGGTGCTCTTGGGCAGCACGCTGACCTGTTCGCGGGCGCGGATCTCACCGTTGTAGGCCAGGCTCTGTTGGATGGCGCCGCGCGTCGCAGTCTGGGCGGAGACTGGTGGTGGCGGCACGGCGGCTGGCGTCGCCGCGACGCCGGCCGCAGGCGATTGGCTGCCGCAAGCCGCGACGAGCAGGCTGCCGACAAGTGCGAGAGCGACGGCGCCGCGGGCCGCCCGGGGTGAAGAGGATCGAGCGGTCATCATGGTTCAGAGGCCTCCCTGGAGGTCGGTGCCATTGGTGGCGGCGACGGCATGCGCAAGAAGTAGTCGACGGCTTCGACGGAGTTGTCGGTCACGGCCGCGGTACGCCTGGCCCTTAGACGTCTCAGCGACTTCCAAGGTTGCACTCGGGCAAAACTAAAGCCGGACTTGATATTTGTCAAGTCCGGCTTGAGGAAATTACGTTAGCGGGTGACTAACAGGTTGTCGTGGGGGTGCCCTGGCTGTTGCTGGCGCCGCCGGTCACTGTGAACACCACGGTGTTCGACACGCCGCCGTTACTCACCACCTGCACCGTGTGACTCGTTCCAGTCGTGCCACCCCCGGTCAGACCAGTCGATGGGATCTGGGCCGACAAACTCGTATCAGAGCCACCGTTGATGAACATGCCGTGCGTCCCATCCGATGGAGACGAGATCAGCGCCGAAGTGCCAAATGTCGATGGCGGCGAACCGAAGCCATGACCAAAGATCGTCACCAGTGAGCCACACGGGCCAGACTCCGGCACAATACGAGTAATTGACGGCACCGGTATGACGGTTGGCGTCGGTGTCGCGGTTGGCCCCGGCGTGTTCGTCGCCTGCGGCGTGATCGTGGCTGTCGGCGTAGCGCCCAGCGGTGCGAACGAGTTGAAGCCCGAGGTGATGCACGGCCGCAAGCCATCGGCATAGAAGGTCCACTCGTGGAAGGCCTCGATGGCCGGCACAATCGTCCAGGTCCACACGAAGCCGAGCGGTCCAACGCGTTCGGTCACCGGTCCAGGATCGAGTGGGCCCGCCAGTTTGAGCGACCGCACGTCATGGTGCCGCTGCGAGGTGACCGAGATGTCCACATGCGTCCCGACGTTTGGTCGCCGCGGCACAAACCACATCTGCTCGTCACCCATGCAGCCGATGTTGACCACCGGAATGCTGCTGTTCGAGGACGTGACGGGCGTCGGCGTGGGCGTCGGATTGCTGGCCGCCGCGGTTGCGGTCGCGGCCAGCGCGGTTGCCGTCAAGACGGCCTGCGTGCCCTGCAGCGCGGCCTGTGTGGCGGTGATCGCTGTCGCCGTCAGGGCAACCGCGGTCGCCGTCTGGGCGACGTTGCTCGGCAGTGCCGGCTCGGGCTGCATCTGGCCCGCCGCGGACAGCGTCTCGGCGCGGAACGCCTGCGCCAGGGACGAATCTGGCAGGTCGTTCGGCCGATCGAGGGCCAGTGGTCGTGAGGGTGCGTACTGCGCGAAGAACGGCGAATGACGCACCGCCGGGCCCAGGTCAGCCGAGAGGTCGACGCCGATCATGACCCGTTTGAGCCAGTCGCCGAGCAAAAGGCCCTGTGTCAGACCAGTCGCGCGGGAAAAATGCATGATGCCGCGCTGGAAGCGCTGGTAGACGAACTCCTGATTGAGCGGATCGGTCGTCGGCAGGCTGGTGGGCAGGCCCCACAGTTCGAGCGCGAACGCCGGCAGCAGGGACGTCTCACAGGGATCGCTACCGAAGGCGTCGGCGCAGGTCACGCTGTTGAGGAACGTGGTCTGGAAGTTGACCTGCAGGCCATTCCACTCGTCGGGCACGTAGACGCTGAGATAGGAGATGGCCTGGGCGGTGTAATCGGGATTGGCCGGCGATGGTGCGCTGGCGACCAGGTCAGGATCGGTCGGCGGGAGGTTCAACCCGTCGATACGGTCGATTGGCAGGACGTCAGGATCGAGGATGTTGGCTGGTGTGACGGTACCGTCGGCGCTCAGCTCGAGCATCTGGCGTTGAAAAATCTGAACGCGCTTGCCGAGCAAGGGAAACTCGTTTGAGACGGGATAGCCAAATGTTCTGACGGCGCCGCGGTGTTGGAAGTAGCTCAGAACGGCCGGCGAGCTGACGCGATAGCCTGTCGCCGGAAAAAAGCCGGGATCGGCGGCAGGTGAAACGGGCTGAGCCCCAGCCAACGACGAGTGGCCGAGCAAACCGCCCAGGATCAGTGAGACGCCAAGCGCCACGGAGAGCGACCAGTTGCCCAAGGACTGGAGCGCTCGCCATAGCCGGCTGCCTCCCGCCTGCAGTGGCACCATTTAACAACCTCCTGGTCGGACCAGCGTACCGTGCCAAACGCGGAAGCGACAACGCTGTATGGCGGGGCGGTGCCTCTAGCCGATCAGGTCGTCGGCCAGGGAACGCGTGTGCAGCTCTGAGGCGACCTCGAGCGCGGCGTGCGAACCGCTGACGATCTTGTAACCAAAGCCACGCACCGAGATGATCTGCGGCGCCATGCGGCCGCCCTGGCTGAGCTTGACCCGTAGTCGACCAATATGCACGTCGATGGTGCGACTGGTGCCAGTGTCGGGGTCGCCCCACACCAGTTTGGCCAGCGCGTCGCGTGGCACGACCTGGTCAGGCCGGGCGGCGAGGACGGTCAGCAGGCGGTACTCGGTCGGGGTCAGCTGCAGGATGTTGCCAGTCAGCGTGACCTGATGCAGCGAGTGGTCGATCAGCAGCTCGCCGATCCGAATCGGTCCGCGTGGCGCGCTCGGCTCACCGGCGTGGTACTGCGCTGCGCGGCGCAGGAGCACCTCGACGCGAGCGAGCAGGTCATAGACGTCAAAGGGTTTTGCGATGAAATCGTCGGCGCCGAGTTTCAGGCTCAAAAAGGCGTCGCGGCGGCGCTGCGTCCCGCTACAGATAAGGATCGGGACGTTGGCCGTGTTCTTGAGCACGCTGCATAACACGAGGCCGTCTTCGTCGGGCAGGACGAGGTCGAGAATGATCAGGTCAGGTTGCAACTGCTCGACGAGCATGCGGGCGGCAGCGCCGGTGGCGGCTTCACGAACCTGGTAGCCGGTCGACTCGAGGACGTCGGTGAGCATGAAGGCAATCGCCGCGTCGTCTTCGACGAGCAAGATGGTCGCTCGGCTGGAGCGGTGGTCGGTGCTGGCTTCGCTGAAAGGCGCGTTTCTAGCCACGGTCTGATCGCTGCAACTCTCTTGGCCGCCAGGCGGTACACCATTCGCGGCGGCGGGTGACTCGCCGTGACGACGTGCGGCCTCGCGAAGCAACGCGGGAACGGGATGTGCTGCGTTTCGTCATGGCCCGAATGTCGACCTCCTCCGCGTTGCACATGGCGGCGGCCACGAGCGCCTATACGGTCGCACGTCTGAGGCTTCCACTGGTTGAGGACTCATGTCGATTCGGGTGAATTCCGCGTGATTTCCAGGCTCGCCCGCGGGCGGAATGACGACCACGACGACCGTCCTTGACGAACCGCATGTAGAGACTTATGGTCCGATCCGCCAGCCAGTTCGTATTGAGGACGAGCCAACGCGAAAACAACGCGCTTAGCACCATATAAGGAAAAGGAGACCACACGTGCCTGACGAGCCCGCACCCGTCGGATCGTTGGTCGCCGGCGCCGATCACATCTCGCCCGAGCCGCCGACGTGGACGACGGGCGATGTTGCGGCGAACGGTGGCCTTGGGGCGCTGGTGTCCACCACGCTTGCTTCTCACGAAGCGCATCGTCGCGAGCTGCTCGAAGCGATCCGCACGCCGATCATCACCACCTCGCTGAACGGGCGCATCGCTGGTTTCAACGCCGCCGCGGTGGCGTTGTTCGGCAGCCCGGCTCGTCTGTACGGCCGAACCATACGCGATGTGTTGCCGTTCGTCGCCGAGCCGCGCGAGGTGTCACCCGCCGAGACTCAGGGCCGCCTGGCCGATGCGACCGGCCGTACCGTGGACCTCGAAGTCAGCCGCAGCGTGCTCCACGAAAGCGCTGATCAGGGGTACGCCGTGTACGTCGTTCACGACATCTCACGCCATGCTGAGGTCAATCGCTTGCGAGAGCAGCTGCTCTACAGTGTGGCGCACGAGCTACGCGGGCCGCTGATGGTGCTCGAGAACGCCGTCGAGATTCTCGATACTGAGTACGCCAGGTTGACGGCCGCGGAGTTCGCTCAAGTATTGGGTACGGCGCGCCGGACTGCCCGCCGGATGCATACGCTCATGGAGGATCTCCTGAGTGCGGGCAGCATCCAGTCGGGCCACTTTGTGGTCGCCCCGCGCAAAACCGACCTCCACGTATTGCTGAGTGATGCGCTGGAGATCGTGGGTCCCGCGATTGCGGCCCGCCTGCAGCACATCGCGATCGAGGTCCCTGAGGTCGCGCAACTGGTCATGGCCGATCGGCGTTACGCCCGCCAGGTGTTGACAAACCTCCTGGCTAACGCGTCGAAGTACAGCCCTGAGGAATCTGAAATCCGGGTGCGCGCGGCGCCAGTCGGTACTATGATTCAGATCAGCGTGGAGGACCAGGGGCCGGGTATTTCGCCCGAGCAACAGGCCGGTCTGTTCGAACGTTTCTACCGTGTGCGCTCCGGCACTGACACCCCGGGTGTCGGCCTCGGCCTGGCAATCGCCAAAGGGATCGTCGAAGCTCACGGCGGGAGCGTCGGCGTAGACTCCACACCCGGCAGCGGAACACGCGTCTGGTTCACCTTACTCCAAGCCAAACACCTCGATGATCACGGGAGACGCAGTGCGGATCCTGTTGGTTGATGACGATCGCGAGCTGATCGACCTGCTGGCGTTTGCTCTCAAGCGCGCAGGGCTGGAGCCCATCGGCGCGCACGACGCCGCTGCGGCGCTGCGTTTGTTCGAGGAACGCCATCCCGATCTGGTCGTGCTCGACATCAACCTCGGTGCCTCGAGCGGCCTCGACGTCCTCAAAGACCTGCGCCGTCGAGCCCAGTTACCCATCATCATGCTCACCGCGCTCGACTCGGAAGAAGATAAGGTCCGCGGTCTGGAATTGGGCGCCGACGACTACCTGACCAAGCCGTTCAGCCATCGCGAGCTGATTGCGCGCATCCGCGCGCAGCTGCGTCGTAGCGGTCAGGAGTGGCCGGTCAAGCGGGTGGCCGAAACGCGCCTCGAAGTCGGCAGCATCAAGCTGGACATGGCTGAGCACTCTGTAACGAAG
>DASYKL010000276.1:0-5949 GCA_035995405.1 Chloroflexota bacterium | reverse complement strand
CTTCACCGGCATTGGTCTGTGCGTGTGCGCCGCGCTGGCGCTGTGGCTGCGCTCGGCCTTCCCGCCACTGGTTTCCCCCGACGTCAACCCGACAGCTGTCCTGTGGTTCGCCGTCGAGCGAACGCTCGGGCTGGCCTACGTCGTCCTGCTCACGCTCTATCTGATCGGTCTGCGCATTGAATCCTGGAGCCCGATTCTGCGCGTGGTTGGTCCGCTGGTGCCACTTCTGGGGCTTGCTGCGCTGTGGTCGGCGGCGTTGGTTGATGCGAGTGGCCAACTGCTCGGGCTGGGTACGCCGTTAGCGGTTCTGGCGGGGGCAATGGCACTCGGCTCGGCGTTAGCTGGGCTGTCGCTCGGGCACTGGTACCTGGTCTCGCCGACGCTGTCGGTGCGACCGCTGATCGAGACGACGTTTCTGTGCCTCGGGGCACTACTGGTCCAGATCGTTTTGCTGCCGCTGCTGCTGTTGTTGCCCGGTGCTCCACCCGACCGAGTGCAGGCCCTCTTGGCGGAGTACCAGATTTTTTTCGGCGTTCGCGTCGTGTTCGGCCTGCTTGTTCCCCTGGCCGGCACACTCATGACCTGGCGCACGGCCAGAATCCGGTCCCTGGATTCGGCCACAGGCCTGCTCTACATAGTCGCCGCCCTGATCCTGGCCGGGGAGATCGCCGCGAGGACTCTGTACTTCCTCACCGGTGTGGCCACCTGAACGGTCGAGTCTATACTTGTGGATCGTGTCCGAGCCCGGCGGCGAGCTGATCCATTACTTGCCTGACGCAGACGCCCTGGCTCTGCGCCAACCGCATGCCCTCGTCGCCTTCGGCGGCTGGGTAGACGCTGGCTCGGGCGGGACAGGCGCCGTTCGTCACCTTATCGGCAGTCTCAAAACGCGCAAGCTGGCTGAGATCGACTCCGAAGAGTTCTACAGCTTCACCGATACCCGCCCACTGGTGTCGATCGTCGGCGCCGGTGAGCGCGCCGTCCACTGGCCGCGCGGCGAGCTTTACGGCGCACCCGTCGACAACCACGACAGCGACCTGGTCCTGTTTGTCGCTCCAGAACCAAATCTCCGCTGGAAGACCTTCGCCAACGTCATGCTCGACGGCCTGCAACGTGTCGGCGTCCAGAGCCTGGTGTGCGTCGGCTCGATCTTCGGCGCGGTCCCCCACCGCGGCGACGTCCGTATGACCGGCTGGGCCAATACCGATGAGCTCCGTGAAAGCCTGTCGAAGCAGAACATCACGTTTACGAATTACGAAGGCCCAACAGGCTTCGTTACCGTGCTGTTGTCCGAGGCTGAAGCCCGCTCCATGCCAGCGGTCGCCGTGTTCGGCTTCGCCCCCAATTACATCCAGGGTGTTCCGAATCCACGTGTGTCGCACGCGCTGCTGCAGACGTTCTCGGGCATGACCGGTGTGCCGCTGCAGCTGAACGAGCTCGATCGCGCCGGCCGCGCCCTGTCGCGCCAGGTCGACCGTTTGTTGCAAGACCAGCCCCAGCTGCGCGAGCAAGTCGAGCGCATGCTCAGCTTGATGAACGTGGTCGAGCCGCTAGGCGATGAGCCGGACGAGCCCGAGTCCTCGCTGGACGCGCCACCGAATCCCAATGTCGAGCTGCCAAGCCCGCAAGCAGTGGTCAGCGAGCTCGAGGAGTTCCTCAAACAGCTGCGGCGTGAGGACACTGGCGGTACCGAAAGCGAATGATCGCCAGGTGGTGATCGGCACGCCCAAATCGGTCCGCGGAACGTCGCCATCGTGCCGTTGGGCCTGAATCGACTCGGCGTCGCGGCCGGGGCAACCGGGGCCGTTGCGGCCGGCGCACTTGGCTATCTCCTGCGTCGGCCGCTGCCGCAAGTCGACGGCGAGCTCCGCCTGAAAGGTCTCAACGCACCTATCGAGATCGTCCGCGATCGCTGGGGCATCCCCCACATCAGTGCGCGCGAGCCACTCGACGCGTTCTTCGGCCAGGGTTTCTGTCACGCCCAGGATCGTCTGTGGCAGATGGAGCTGTCGCGACGACTGGCCGCCGGTCGGCTTTCTGAGATCCTGGGCAAAGCGGCGCTCGACGTGGATCGCTTTCAGCGCCGCATCGGTCTCTATCGCGCCGCCCAGCATGAGTGGGATAGGGCCGAGCCTGGCCTGCGGGATGTGTTGTTGGCGTATGCCGCTGGTGTGAATGCCTGCCTGGACGGGTTGTTCGCGGCAAACAAGCTGCCAATCGAATTCGTCCTGGCTCGTTTTAAGCCCGAGCCGTGGGAGCCGGTCGACTCGCTTGCGTTCGGGCGCTACCTGGCGTATTCGCAGTCGCCGAACTGGGAAAGCGAGCTGGTTCGGTCGCGTTTGATCGCCCGAGTTGGCTACGCGGCCGCTGCGGCGCTCGAGCCCGACGTTTGGCAAGCGGACTCAGATGCGTTGCCGCGACTGGCCGACTGGGGGCCGCCCGAGATGCCTCAGCCTGGCGACCTGCCGCCGATTGCGCTGCCTGGCGGGCCCGGGGCAAGCAACGCCTGGGCCGTCTCAGGCGCCCGCTCCAGCACCGGCAAGCCGCTCCTGGCCAACGACCCGCATATGTTCCCGCGCTTTCCCAGTGTCTTCTACGAAACCCATCTGGCCGCCGGCGGCGATCTGAACGTGGCTGGCGCCAGCGCTGCCGGCGCGCCTGGCATTCTGATCGGCCACAACCGCCACATCGCCTGGGGCCTGACCGCCGCGATGGCAGATACCCAGGACCTGTACGTGGAGCGAATCGATCCGGGCGACTCACGTCGAACCGAGTTCGCCGGTCGCTGGGAAGCCGGCACCACCATCCGCGAGGTCATCCCCATCAAAGGCAGCGCCCACCCGTGGGTCGAAGAAGTGCTCATCACCAGCCGCCATGGCCCGCTGCTCACACCGACGCCCGGTCTGGCCGACGAGCACAGGCCATTGGCGTTGCGTTCGATGGTGCTTGAAGCGCCGGGGCCGGCCGCGTGCTTGCTCGCGCTCAACCGAGCCACGTCGTGGGATGAGTTCCGCGATGCCGTCCGCGGCTGGGGCACGCCCTCGCTCAACCTGACCTATGCCGATGCTGACGGCAATATCGGCTACCAGATGGTGGGCCAGATACCGGTTCGAACACGTGGCGAAGGGCTGGTCCCGTCGCCGGGCTGGAGCGGCCAGTACGAGTGGCAGGGGGTCGTTCCTTTCGACGATCTGCCCTCGGCCTTCAACCCGCCCGATGGCTTGTGGGCTAATGCCAACCACGACACATCTAAGCTAAGTCCACAGCACTTTTTCACTCGCGAGTTCATCGACCCGGCTCGCTATCAGCGGATTCGCCAGGTGCTCGAGAGCAAAGCGCGCCATTCAGCGGTCGATTTCGGGGCCTTGCAAGCCGACGAAGTCAGCCTCCCAGCACGCGAAGTCGCCAGGTTGCTGGGGATACACGTTCATCCCGCCGGGCGCACTGCCGCCCGAGCCTTAGCCGAGCTGCGTGCCTGGGACGGTCGTGTCAATGCCGACTCGGTCGCCGCCTCCATTTACGAGGTGTTCCGAAACGAGCTCATGCGCGTCCGCCATGCCGAGGCGCTCGGCGACATGCTCCCGGCGGTCATGGGCGTCGGCCCACATCCGTTGCTCGGTGCAGTCAGCTCGCATTACTTCCTGCAAACCCAACGCGTGGTGGCCTTTGTGCGCGACTCGCCAGACGACCCGCGGGTGGACCAGGCGTTCCGCGCCACGATCGGCTGGCTGACTCGAAAACTCGGGCCAAATGTGGGGGCGTGGCAGTGGGGGCGGCTCCACCCGTTGCGACTGGAGCATGCGCTGTCGCTACGCAAACCGCTGGGCATGGTCTTCGACGTGCCCAGCTTTCCCTGGACCGGCGATCTGGAGACTGTCCGCGCCGGCGGCAGCCTGCCGGCACGCTACGACGCCAGCGGCCCGATCTCCGCGTATCGCTTCATCGCCGACTGCGGCGATTGGGACAGCACGCTGTCCTGCATTCCAGGAGGCCAGAGTGGCCATCGCGGCTCGCCCCACTACGCCGACCAGGTAGACGCCTGGCGCCGCGTTGCGTATCACCCCCTCAGCTTCACCCGTCCCGCTATAGCCCGCGTCCAACGCCACACACTGCGTCTCACGCCTGACGCCTGAACGCCGGCATAGGTGGACGCCCGCAAGCGCTATCCTCACCGGGCCGAGACCGCCGTAATGTCCCTGTAGCAGGACCGCTACGGGTCCGTGATAGCCCTCGCACCTGGCCGCTGACACAATCTGCTCGTGCTTGCCTCGTCCTCCATGGATCCCGTTGGCCTCCAACGCCTGGCGCCCGTTGTCCCGGCGTTGCTGAATGCCAACGCCGACCGACCCCAGACAGGCGACGTGCCTGTGCTTGTCCATGAGGACGCCTTCGCCCGTGTCATGCGCGGCGACAGTGCCCGTCTCGGAGAAGCCATCGGCGACGCGGGCGTCAATCTTGTCGTCACCTCCCCGCCATACGCCCTTGGCGTTGACTACGGCCAGGCCGGCTATGCCGATGACCAGCCGTACAGCCTGTACCTCGATTGGGTCCGCACCTGGGCGACCACCTTGCTGGACGTTGCCGCACCTGGTGGACGAGCCTGTATCAATATCCCGCTCGACTCGAACAAAGGTGGCAAACGAGCCATCTATGCCGACTACATGCGCATCTTCCAGGACGTCGGATGGACGTACCAGACGAGCATCGTCTGGAACGAGCAGAACATCAGCCGCCGCACCGCGTGGGGTTCCTGGCTGTCACCGTCCGCGCCGTTCGTCACGGCCCCGGTCGAGATGATCGCGGTGTTCTACAAAGGCAGTTTCCGCCGGCCCGCCATCGGAGGTCTCCGTGGTGACATCACCCGCGATGAGTTCCTGGCCTGGACGTTAGGCATGTGGACGTTCGCCGGCGCCAACCCGCGTCGTGTAGGCCATCCCGCGCCCTTCCCTGAAGAGCTCCCCCGACGCCTGATCAAGCTCTACAGCTACCCGCGCGACCTGGTGCTCGACCCCTTCTCCGGCTCCGGCACGACATTGGTTGCTGCCAAGCGCCTCGGCCGTGCATCGCTCGGTGTAGAGATCAACCCTGTCTTCTGCGATCTCACCATTCGCAACCTCCAGACAGTCGAGCTGGCGGCGGCCTCCTAAACGCCAGGTAACCCGATGGTGCGCTGGCAGACCGCGCACCAGCCTTCGCCATCCCGAATCTCCAGGCGACGGGCACACTCACACACCCAGCCCTGAACTCGCGCCGGGGAGCCATAGACCAGCGCATGATCCGGCACGTCGCGCGTGACGACACTGCCGGCCCCAACCAGCGCCCAGCGTCCTATGGTGACCCCGGTCACGACGACGCTCTGAGCCCCTATGCTGGCGCCCTCCCGCACGAGTGTGCGGCCTTCTTCCCAATCGGCGGCACTCTTCAACGACAGGTCAGGGTTCACCGCCCGCGGTAGGAAATCATTCGTGAAACACACCTGCGGGCCGATAAACACGCCGTCCTCTAAGGTCACACCCTCGTACAGGAGCGCGTTGTTCTGGACCTTGCAGTGCCGTCCCAGCGTGACACCTGCGCCAACGTAAACGCCGGCCCCCACAATGGACCCGGCCCCGATCAACGCATCTTCTCGCACATGCGCCTGTCGCCAGATCTTCGAGCCTGCGCCTATCCGAGCACGATCTGATACGTCGGCCGTCGGGTGCACAAATGTGGCGGGCGCAGGCGCTAGAGTGTCATCCTGAAGGCCCTTGAGGACCGTATCCCTTTCGCTCATCGCGAAGAAGTTTCGCACGTCGGCTGGCTGCGGTTGATGCGACTCCTCACCACGTTTCTCGCGGTATTGATCTTCGGGGCAGCGCTTACGTTCGCTGCCGTCACCGGCTTGTACGCCTACTTCGCGCGCGATTTGCCCGATCCCAGTGCACTCTCGCATCGACAATTGTTCCAGAC
>DASYKL010000275.1:0-11031 GCA_035995405.1 Chloroflexota bacterium | reverse complement strand
TGATCGGCGCCATCATTCATTGACGCTTGTTGATCACGGCGCGGCGGCGTTTGTGACGTACGTGTCACTGGGCGTGGCCGGCCGCGAGACACCGACAGGGACTTACAGCACGTGGGGCAAGTACCGCGCCGACGATATGACGAGCTCCAGCGTGCGCGACCCAGGTGGGTATTACGACCTGCCGAACGTGCCGAATACGCAGTACTACCTGGATGGCGGCTTCGCACTGCACGGCACCTACTGGCACGACGACTTCGGCGGAGATGAAAGCCACGGCTGTGTCAACGTGACGTGGACGGACGGCCGCTACCTCTTCGAGCAAACGCTGCCGCAGGTCGTCGACGGGCAGAACACGACGCCAACGGGCCAGCTTGCCACCGAGATCGTGATCCTCAGCTAGCCGCTGGCCGCCGTTGACCTGCGCCCTTCCGCGGTACGCTGGCTGCGCCGATGGCATTCTCCGAGCTCACTGGTGGACAAGCCCTGGTGCAGTCGCTGGTGAGCCAGGGAGTTGAGGTGGTGTTCGGGCTACCGGGTGTGCAGCTCGATTGGCTCTTCGACGCCTTGTACGAGGTGCGTGACCAGATTCGCGTCGTCCACACACGGCACGAACAGGCGACGGCGTACATGGCCGACGGATACGCGCGGACCACGGGGCGAGTGGGGGTGTGCGCCGTCGTGCCCGGACCTGGCTTGCTGAACGCGTCAGCCGGGCTGGCGACCGCCTATGCCTGCTCATCACCCGTGCTGTGCGTGGCCGGGCAGATCGACTCGCAAGCTATTGACCTTGGCTTTGGGTTGCTGCACGAGATTCCGCACCAGGCACGCGTACTGGAGTCGGTGACCAGGTGGTCGGCGCGGGCAATGGCGCCTGGTGAGGTGCCTGGTCTGGTCCGCGACGCGTTTCGACACCTCGGGACCGGGCGACCACGGCCGGTGGCGCTCGAAATGCCGCTCGATGTACTGGCGCGTCGCGCGGCGGTGGAGCTTCTGCCAGTGGAGACGCCTGTGCAAGCGGCGCCGGACGAAGACGCGCTGCGGCGGGCAGCGGAGCTTTTGCGTCAAGCCGAGCGGCCGGTGCTGTACAGCGGTGGCGGCACACTCGCGGCCGGCGCCTGGGCCGAGCTACAGGGGCTTGCCGAGCTGCTCGAAGCGCCGGTGGTCATGTCCGTCGATGGCCGTGGCGCGCTCTCGGATCGGCACGATCTGGCCCATACGGGTCTGACTGGCCAGGCGCTGGTGCGCCAAGCCGACGTAGTCCTCGGGGTCGGCACCCGCTTCTGGCAGCCCGCTCGCGTGTGGGGCCTGGCGCCTGGTGCGCAGGTGATTCGGATCGATGCAGATCCGCTCGAGATCACACGGCTGGGGGCGCCGGACGTCGCGATCGTCGGCGATGCGCGGCCGGCGCTGGCTGCGCTGCTGGCCCGGTTGGACGGCATTGCTGCACGGCCCCCGCGGCGGGCGGAATTGCGCGCCCGCAAAGAGGAGGCAGCTGCGAGATTAGAGGCGTTCCAGCCACAGGCGACGTTTGCTCGAGCATTGCGGGCGGCCATTCCCGATGACGGGATCACGGTCAACGACCTGACCCAGGTGACGTTCTTCGGCACCGTTGGCTTCCCGGTCTATGTGCCTCGAACGTTCATTGGGCCGGGCTACCAGGGGACACTCGGCTCGGCCTTCGCAACGGCGCTGGGGGCCCAGGTTGGGCGGCCGGGCCGACCGGTCGTGGCCATCGCCGGTGATGGGGGCTACCTCTACACGATGGCTGAGCTGGCGACCCAGCGACAGCACGACTTGCCGGTCGTCTCGGTGGTGTTCAACGACGGCGCGTTCGGCAATGTCAAACGGACACAGGAACAGCTGTTTGACGGGCGCCTGATTGCGAGCGACCTGGTCAATCCTGACTTCGTCGCTGTGGCTCACGCGTTTGGTATCGCTGCCGAGCGCGTATCGACGGCCGATGCGCTGGAGGGCGCGCTGCGCTCAGCCCTGTCCGCCGCCGCGCCAGCGCTGATCGAGGTGACGGTTGGACCGATGTCCAACCCGTGGCCCGTCCTCTTCGAGGCCGGCGGCGTCTACCCGCTCACGCTCTAGGCCAGTCGCATTGCACTTTTCGACCGAACGCCTAGGCTGCTCGAGCAGAGTCGCTGGCGATCGCTTCGACGAACGCTATGCCGACCCACGGACCATTCTCACCCAGCGCGCTGCGCATGACTCTGGCCTGGTGTCGCACGCGCTGGCCGGTGCTATCGGCGAACGTCAGCGCCAGTGTGCTGCCTTCCGCGGCGTCAAGGCCTTCGATGCGGGCGCCTGTCGCGCTCAGGTCGACAATCCGCGCGGTGCGCACACCGGGCCACGAGTCGCAGCGAGCCGAAACCGCGATGTTGACAGCCTGGCGCCGTGCCTCGGTCAATCGAAAATGGGAGATAAGCCGTCGCAGCCGTTCAGCCGTACCGGTTAACGCCTCGGTATCGCCACGCGCATTGCGCATCGATTGCGCCGCCGATTCGATCTGGTCGGCCATCTCTCGCGTCGATTCGGCATTGGCTTCAGCCACCAGCCGCACCGGTCGCATCAGGTCACCCAGCGCCTGGGTTCCCGAACTGGCCGACCGAGCAGACACCGAGATCGCATCCACATGATGCGCCGCCGCCTCGACCGCCGTGAGAATCTCGACGAGTGCGTCACCGGCCTTGTCGGCCCGCTCGCGTTCGCGCTGCGCGGCTTCAGCGTCCGCCATCATGTGGCGGGCCGTTTCGCGCGTCTCATGTTGAATCGTGCGCACCAGCTCGCCAATCTGTTGCGTCTCGCGTTGGCTGCGCTCAGCCAATTTACGAACTTCACCGGCCACCACGGCGAACCCTCGCCCGTGCGCTCCGGCCCGCGCCGCTTCGATGGCTGCGTTGAGCGCCAGCAAATTGGTCTGCGCCGAAATCGCATCGATCGTCGCCACCACGGCGCCAATACGCTGGCTCAACGCGTCCAGGTCACTCACGCGCCCCGCGGCTTGGACAGTGGAATCCGCGATCTCACGCATCCCCAGAACTGTTGCCCGAACCTGCTCGACGCCACGCTCCGCGGCCAGCCGCGCTCGCTCGCTGGCGTCGGCCAGGTCGTTGGCCGTCGCCGCGACATCCTGCACCTCGCCGGAGACCCGGGCGATCGCACCGACTGCTGATTCCACCTGTTCCATTTGCTCGTCGGCGCCACGCGCAATCCGCTCGATCGCCGCTCGGAGGTCGACGACGCTGGCATCCGCTGAACGGATCGCGTCGCCGGCTGCCTGGGCCCCGGTATCCACGTCCGCCGCGCCATCTTTGACCTGACCGACGAGCCGGCGAAGTCCGGCCAGCATGTCGCGGAACGCCACTGCCAGCGTGTCGTCCTCAGAGTTGACGTCGACCTCGCGGGCCAGATTGCCGTTGGCGATCGCTTGAGCCGTGTCCGCCAAGCGCGCCTGATGACGCAACACATCCTCAAGGCGTGTATCGCTCTCAACTGGCTCGAGGTCGGCCACATCGAGCGGCCCACCTGGCGACGCCTCCAGCTTCACAGTCGGCACCGCGGATCGTCGACGCAGCCAGTCACTCAGCACAACACGCACGGGGTAACTATCGGCCGGCGGCGCTTCGCTCCACAGGCTTCCACAGCTGTTCGCCTGGCGTTAACGTGATTGCTGACCACGGGATCAATTCACGCTGGCAGGATAAGTCGATGCCTTTGAACGCCCTCGCGCCACGTCTGGTGAGCAGCAGTGCGCTGGTCTTGGCGTTAGCCATGCTGGTTGCGCCTATCGCCGCCGCTCAATCACAAACCGACAGCCTGAAACAGAAGATCAATCACGTCGTCGTGATCTACCAGGAGAACTGGAGCTTCGACTCGCTGTACGGCAAGTTCCCCGGTGCCAATGGCTTGGACCAGGCCGCCGCCACCACGCCGCAGGTCGACAAAGACGGCAAGCCGTACACGACGCTGCCACAACCGTTGAACACGACGTTCAGCCCGGCCAAAGCGGACGTGCGCTTCCCCGCTGACCTGCCCGTCGCACCGTTCGACACGACGCAATACGTCGCGCCCAACCAGTTGACCGGCGACGCGGTGCACCGCTACTACCAGGAGCAGTACCAGATCGACGGCGGCAAAATGGACAAGTTCGTCGCCTGGAGCGACGCCGCTGGCCTGGTCATGAGCTACTACGACGCCACGGATATGCCGGAAGGCAAGTTGGCGAAGCAGTTCACCATGCTCGACAACTTCTTCCACGCTGCTTTCGGTGGCTCATTCTTGAATCACCAGTTTCTGATCTGTGCCTGCGCCCCAACCTGGACGGAAGCTCCGTCAGCCATCGTCGCCCAGGTCGACGCTAACGGTCTCATGACAAAAGATGGCCAGGTCACCCCTGATGGCTTCGCCGTCAACACGTCGTACACGATCAACTCGCCGCACCCGGCCAATATCACCGACAAGAACCTGCTGGTCCCCCAGCAAACTGCGCCGACGATCGGCGACCGACTCAGCGATCAGAACGTCTCATGGGCCTGGTACTCGGGTGGCTGGGACACCGCGGTCATGGGCCATGCCGACCCGCTGTTCCAGTTCCACCATCAGCCGTTCGCCTACTACGCCAACTACGCCGACGGCACACCGGGCCGAACCGATCATCTGCGCGACGAGAATCGCTTCTATACGGACGTGGCAGGTGGCACGCTGCCCGCGGTGACATTCATCAAGCCGCTTGGTCCGGACAACGAGCACCCCGGCTACACCAATCTGACCAATGGCCAGCTGCACGTTGCCGACCTGGTCAGCGCCATCCAGAACAGCCCGTACTGGAGCGACACGGCGATCATCATCACCTATGACGAGCACGGCGGTCGGTGGGACCACGTCGCGCCGCCGGTGATCGACAAGTGGGGCCCTGGCCTGCGCGTGCCGACGATCGTCATCTCGCCATTCGCTCGCAAAGCGTTCGTCGATCACACCCAGTACGACACCACGTCGATTCTGAAGTTGATCGAAACGCGCTGGAGTCTGGCGCCGCTCGGCGACCGTGACGCTCGCACGGGCGACCTGCTAACCGCCTTCGACTTCAACCAGTAATTCACCGGCCACGGTTGGTTCGGTCGACGCGCGGCAACGGGGCCCCCGTAGAATCGCTCGCGGTGGCCCCGCACCGGCTCGGACGAGCCGTGATCGTCCTTGCGCTAGCTGTGCTCGTCGGCACGGCGACCCTCGTTACTACCGCACCCACGTATCGACCTGAGGACGACCTGGTTGCCCTGGCGCCGCAACTATCGGAGGCCGACCAACCGCCCGATGGCGCTGTGCCCGAAGCCATCCGACCGGCGCCTGCCGCGACCACTGTCCGCATCGTCAGCAGCGACACCCAGTTCGAGAGGGTCCTCCGACCGCTGCTCGTCGAAGCCAAACGCAGACGTCAGGCGAATGCGGCCGATGAGCCGGCCTACTGGACCCGCAACGATCCACGCCTGAACGGCACGCGGCTCAACTTCTTGCTGTTCGGCTACGGCGAGACACACGAGCCACCGCTCACCGAGCGGGCGTTCATCGGCTCGGTGACGATCTTTTCATACGACTACGCCACCCGCCAGATCGACCTGGTCTCGCTGACCCATGACATACGCGCGCCTGAAGTGGAGCGGTATTTGAAGGCCCAGGGTCAGCAACAGGTCGGTCCGATCAAAATCGACCGGGCGTACGGCATCGGCGGCTTCGACCTGATGCGCCGCACGCTCGAAGATGCGACTGGACTGGCGATCGATTACCAGCTCGCGTTCCGCGAATCGGCCATCGCCGGGGCAACCGACAGCGTGTTCGGTGGCCTGGACGTGACCGTCCCCCTCGGGTTCAAAGTGAACGGGTTTTATCTCGACGGCGATAAGTACCCGGGCGGCGAGTTCCAACAGGGCGTGCAACGGTTGAACGGCGTGCAGGTCATTCAATTCATCAAGACCGTGCCGGTGGAGGAGCATTACGACCCAGCGCTCGAGCACAACGCTCGCAAGCACCTGGTGTTTCGGGCGCTCATGGACGCGCTGCGTGATCACACCGGCGACGTCGCGTTTTTGGGTCGCGCCGCCCTGTTCTTCAGTGGCCAGGTAGCCCAGGACTCGATCGCCTACGACTTCAATCTGCGCAGCCTTCTGGTAGACAATCTGCGCGGGCTGATGGCCGACTTCAGTCGCCCAGAGTCAAAGGACAAAGAAGTACCGGGCGTGAACCGCACGCTGTATGTGGTTGACCCCGCCAGTGGCGACGGCGGCGTCCAATGGGTCCAGGCCAACGCCCACGACAACCCAGTGACACAACGCGATGTCGAGCAGAAGATCTATCCGGAGCTGGCCATGGAAGTCCCCTACCACGGCGATCCATACGCCGATGACCTGGTCGGGAAATACTGGCCCGACGTCCGTAAGTTGATCTCAAGCCGCCTGGCTAACTAGGTGCGGCGTTAGCCCTGAGCGGCAGCGACTCGGGCAACCTCAGCGGCAGCGGCGCGGGTGGTGACTCCCGTCGCGGGTGCGGCGGCGGGGCGCGGGGCGTCACGCGGTGCGCGCGATTGCGTTCTGGTTATGTGCGTTTCGCGGTGGCTAACCGCCGCCAGGCTCGGCGGTGCCTGGGTCTCTTTTGGCTGGCTGGCGTGCTGCTGCTGTCCACGGCCTGGCAAGCTGCGCCGGACGACGCCCTTGTTGCTCCGCCGCTTGAGGTGCTTTTGCCCGACGCTGCACAACGGATGGTCGTTGACATCGGCGCTGTACGCGTCCTGCACGTCCAGAAATTCGTCTGGAGCGACAGCACCCTCGGCTGTCCGAATGCGCCGGTCGAGCGCGAGCCCGGCGCCACACCTGGCTGGATGGTTGCCCTGCTAGCCGGCGATCACCTGCTGGACTACCGCACCGACGATTTCCGCGGCCGCGTCATCTTATGCGACGTCCACGAATCGGCCAGCCCACCCGCGTAACTCCCGCTAGAGCGCGCGCATGCGGTTGTTGCGTGGGTTGTGCTCTACCTCGGCCAGGCCGAGCGCCTCTAGCAGCGGCGGCAGGTACATGCCGAACCTGCCGCGCAGGCCTTTCTTCAGGCCATACCAACCGCTTACGGGGTTGTCCGCGGCGCGCCCCCAGGCTTCTACGGTGCCCGGGGCGGCTGGCTTCTGCTCATCCGCCGCTCCCAGCGGAAGCCAATCGCCGTGTGCTTTGAGCATCGCGTGCAGGTCATCGACCGCTCGCCAGTGGTAACGCAATTCCGTCTTGCCGACGACACACACCAACTGCGACGGATCTTTCGCGTCGCGATACATCTGGTATTCCGAGGTCCCTGGCGGTGTCTTGAGATTCCAGGTCATGTGCCAGTCTCCTCCTCAGGCTGCGCCGACAACTGCTTCTGCTGGCGATTTTGTCTCGCGCATGCCGAAGCGATCCTCGAGGAAGCGGCGATTCGCGAGCAGGCGGTCCGTGTCCTGCCGCTGCAGATCCTGGGCAATGTCATCGAGCTTGGCGTCCAGCAGATCGAGCTGCGCTTTGAGCTCCTGGTGCGCTGTCTTGCCATCGCTGCCCACTGGCTTGTCGGCGGCGTCCCTGGGTAGTGCCAGGTAGGCATCGATCGTCCGCGGCAAGTACTCGCTGGCTGTTTCGCGAACCAGATACAGGTCCTGCGAAAACGGGGGGAACCGTTCGGCATAGCTGAGCAAGACATCCACCTTGCGGCGAATCTGCTCGATCTTGACCTGGACATCGATCGGCAGCTCGGGTTGGCCTACGGGACGGAGATCGACTTTGCGCTGCCGCTTATCCGGCCGCTGGGGCGCAGCGGTTGGCGGCATGGGCGCGATGGGCGTCTGCGCGCGGCCCCAGCGGCGATGGTCTCGGCGCCGCGAGCCATCCTCGTGCCAGAACAGCCAGACACCGAGGCCGATCAACAGCAACGGCCAGGCGGCTCCGAGCAAGCCGAAGATGCCCGCTACGAGGCTGCCCGCGAGGAAGAGCAGGGCCAGGACGATCAAGAGCGGCACGAACAGAAACCACATCGGTCAGGCTCCCTTGGGGCTCGCCGGTAAGGTCAGCTCGGAGACCAGGCCATTGGCCCGTGCCTGAGCGAGCTCCGCGGACCGCGCACGCTCGACGTAGTTCTGGGCGCGAGCAATTTCGCCCGTCAACGAGTCGATCGTCTGGCGCATGTTGTCCAACGCGGCGAGCTTGAATGTGTCGATTGTATCAATGGTCGCATAGATATTATTGAAAGCGGCCTGCAATTTTTCAATACTGACCGTCGCATTTGCTGCCTGGCCTGCAATTTCGAGGGTCTGCTGTCGCAGCATGACCGAGGTCGACTCGATGATGTTGCCCGTCGTTGTGTTGAGCGCGGTGACCTGATCGAGGACCAGCTTCTGATTGCCCAGTGCCAGCGCCGCAATGACGGCCGTGCGCAATGCCGAGACCGTCGTCGTCGTCGCCCGTTCGACGCCTTTGACCAGCTCGAGGTTGTTCTTGCGGATCAAGTCCAACGAGAGATAGCCCTGCACAACCACCGACAGCTGCGTCAGCAGGTCCTGCCGCTTCTGGCGGACGTAAAACAGCGCGTCTTCTTTGAGCGCCCGCGCTTTGTCATGCTCGCTTTCGTCGAGCTGGACGATCTTTTGGGTCAGGGCCTCATCGAGCGCCGCGGCCATATGGGCGTACTGCTCCAGGCGCGACTTGATGGCCCACAGGTGGAGCTTTTCCTGTTCGATCGCGGCGTTGTCGCGCAACAGCTCGTCCTGACCCCGGTACAGACCCGCGACGATCGCTTCGATGTGCTGCTGCGAGGACTGGTAGCGGCGGAAATAGTCGGTGACCTGGCTGGTGAAGGGGACGCGCTTGAACAGCCCCCGCCGTTGCTGGAGGTGGCGGGACGGGTCGAGGTCTTCAACCTGTTGCCTCAGGGCGACAAGTGCGCCAGAGACTTGCGAGCCCTGCGCCAGGGGACCGTCTTTGAGGGCGGCTGTGGGTCGCTCCAGAAAACGGCTCGACGCTTCGGCGGAGCGGCGGATCTCCTCGTGGCCCATGCGGCTGATCGAGGCAACTTTGCGTTCGAACTCGGGCGATTGGGCTTCGAGTTTGGTCAGCGAGTCGATGTACGACGAGACCGCGGCGCTGATGCGAGCCGCGGTGTCGGGGTCGACCTTGATGGTATTCGCCGCCTGGGTGGTGGTGACCGATGGAACGGGAGCAGGCGGCTCGAGGACGAGCTCGTCGGCTGCGCCAGTCTCCATCTCGGACGCGACAGTCATTTCGCGAAGACCTCCTGTGGTGTGAGGTTTGACGCGAACGTTGTGCTCCGGGTTGCACCCGGCAGGAGCTACTTCAGCAGAAAATACACGTGATCGTTGTCGGCGGTCTGGTTATCGAACAGCACCAGACTATCAACGTCCGAAGCGCGGACTGTGAAGCAGACGTTGCCGCGCAGCGAGCCGCCAGACGTCACCAGGTTGGGGGGGACCATGTCAGGAACGATGCCGCAGCCGTTGTGTAGCTGGTCGTATGTCGTATTGACGCCGCTCTGGAGCGCCAGGCGCATGGCGCTGAACACGCCCGTGCCCTGGCCGGTGTAGGTCGCTTCCACGCGGACCATGAAGTCGCGTTGGTCGGACGCCGGCGCTACCGAGGACGGGACGGCGCTGTGGATTCCTGACCATGCATCGGGCGTGACGCCGGTGACGATCAGCTGCCAGCCATCTGCCAGCAGCCCGGGCGCACCAAGCGGGAAGGGTTGTTGGCGTGTTCCTGGGCCTGTCCGCGGGGTCGGCGTTGGCGTCGGCGCGAACGCGGGCAAGGTGATCGGTGGCAGCGGCGTCGATGTCGGTCGTGGGTCGATAGACGGCAGCACAAAAGGCATGGGCGTCGGCGTCGCCGCGGCGGGCGCAGATACAGCGACGTCAGGTGGAGGGACGTCGCCTACGGCGGCCGAGTCCAATGGCGGCATCAAGGCGATGCTCGTCGCGGCGAGCGCGCCGCCGTTACCTGGGCCAACCGCGACCGTGTACGTCCCGGCGGGCAGGGCGCCGCGCTGGCGGAACGGGTCCGCGCACAGGTTGACTTCCAGCGTCAGCCGACCTTGCGGCGATACCCAGACGCTGCCCCACTGCACTTGCGGCACGCCGTTGCCGTCGAGCAAGTTGCCGACGAGTCGCTGGGTCGCCCAAGCGTCGAAGCCGGAGCCGCGAACTTCGAGGTAGCGGAAGCCGCTGGTATTCGGGTCACAGATGACGGGTGCGTAGTCGGCTGGCTGGAGACTCGGTCCGCTGGGCGTGGTGTCGGCTGGTGCGTCGACGGGCATGTCCGCCGCTGGCGAACCTTCCGATTGGGCCGATTGGGCAAAAGCGATGCTGCCGCTGGCGAGACAGAGCCACGCGGCCAGGCAGAACCGAGTCAAAGAGCGCACGAGGGCCACATTGTGAGGCACGCGGACATAGGATGGCGAGTAACGAGGGCGAGGAGAGAGCGGCAATGCCAACGTCACGTCGTGCATTCCTGACCGGTAGCGTCGTTTACGGTTGTGCGGCTCTGGCCGCTGCCTGTTCGCCCAGCGCGACAGCGGCACCAACCGTGCCGCCGCCCGCCGCTGCTTCCACGGTTGCCTCGACGGCCACCAACCCGACGGTCGCGCCGACTGCCTTGTCAGCCGCTGCCAAGCCGACGACGGCTCCAGCGGTGACAAAGCCCGTGGCGATCAAAGCGGCCTGGGTGGCCAAGACGGCGAATCAGATGCTCTGGCCGCTGGCCAAGGATGCCGGCTACTTCGACAAATACGGCATCGCCTTTGACCTGAACTACATCAACGGCAGTAGCGTCGCGGTGCCGGCGCTGTTTGCCAAGGATCTCGACGTGGCCAGTGTGGCGGGGTCGGCGATCGTCGGTGCCCAGGCGTCTGGCCAGGACATGATTATGGTCGCCGGCTTTCTCAACCAGGCGGTGTTTCGGGTGATGGCGACCGACCTGCAGTCGATCGACGAGGTCAAAGGCAAGACGGTCG
>DASYKL010000274.1:0-4365 GCA_035995405.1 Chloroflexota bacterium | reverse complement strand
CGGTCAACTGGCATCAGCGGCGGCGCCGGGGCAGCCCCTGCCGCCGGGCGTGACGCCGGGTCTCGAGGCGACGCATTACTTCCTGGCCCCGCGCGCGACTTTCGCCAGCGGCGTCCATGTCGCGGTCATCGAGATCGATCCGGACACGCTCGAAGTCCACGTCCTGGACTATGCCGTAGTGAGCGACGCTGGGCCGCTCATCAATCCGCTCATTGTCGAAGGGCAGATTGTCGGCGGTGTTGCTCAAGGCGTCGGTGGGGCGTTGTTCGAGGAGCTGGCGTACGACGAGGACGGCAACTTCATCAGCGCAACGCTGCAGGATTACTGCATGCCGTCGGCGGTCCAGATTCCAGCGGTCCGCATCGCCCACCTGCACACCAGGTCACCGCTCAACCCGCTCGGGGTGAAGGGCCTGGGCGAAGGCGGCGCGATGGCGCCACCGCCGGCCATTGCCAACGCAGTCGAGGATGCGCTGCGCCACCTCGGTGTCCGCATCAACGCCACACCGATCACACCGACCAGACTCGCCGCGCTCCTGAAACGGTGATACGCTGCCCCGCGCAACGGGGGAGTCGTGAGCGCGGCCATCGGGACCATTTGCGTCCGGTGCTCGGAGCTGGTCGCTGCGCCAGCCGAGGGAGCGCTATGCGCGGCGTGCGGGGCTCGCCTGCGGGCGCTGCTATCGGCCCGAGCGGGCACGCGGCGCACCGGTCGCAGCTCCCATCGCTGGCAGCTCGGCACCAGCATCGCCGTTGCATTGCTGGTCAGCGGTGTTGTCCTGCTCCGCCAGGCCTCGGTCGGCGTCGATGCCAGGCCAGCTCACGTCGGTCAGTGGATCGGCTTTGGGAGTACGTCCTTCATCAGCCCGGTCGGCCTGGCCCAGGATCGCACCGGCAATGTGTACGTGGTCGATGCGGCCACGCACCACATCTACAAGCTGGCGCCGGATGGCTCGCTGCTGGCAACGTTTGGCTCGCACGGCACCGCCGCCGGGCAATTCGAGCGCCCCACAGCGATTGCGCTTGATGGAATCGGCAACCTGTACGTCGCGGATACGGCGAACAGCCGCATCCAGAAGCTGTCGTCAACGGGTGTGCCGCTCGCCACATGGGGCAGCTATGGCACCGCTCCAGGCCAGTTCAACGGCCCGCGCGGCGTGGCGGTTGATCACGAAGGCAACGTCTACGTCGCAGACACCGGCAGCGATCGCATCCAGAAGTTATCGCCACTCGGGCATGTCATGGCGACATGGGGCCGGCCCGGGCAGGGCGGCGGTGAATTTCGGCAGCCCTATGGCGTCAGCCTGGACGCCGACGGCGCCGTGTACGTGGCCGACCATTGGAACAACCGCATCCAGAAACTCTCAGCTGCCGGTGTGCCGCAGGGCGAATGGGGCGGCTTTGGCTCGGCCGCCGGTCTGTTCAACAACCCCCGCTCGGTGGTCGTCGATGGTCACGGCGACGTGTACGTCGCCGACAGCTTCAACCATCGCATCCAGAAGCTCTCGCCGGCCGGTGTACCGCTGGCCGAATGGGGTGGCCGCGGCGGTCAGTTAGGCCAATTTCGCCGCCCCGAGGGGCTGGTCGTGGACGACGCGGGCCGCATGGTGGTCGTCGACGCGGACAACGATCGCCTCCAGCGCTACGTGCCGTAGCGCCTAAGATGCTGGGGTGCTCCTGGCCGGCGGCGGACCCGCGACGCCCGATCCACGCGTGCTGCTGGCACTGACGACCCCCATCATCGGCCAGTTCGATCCAGCCTTCACCGCGTTGATGGACGATGTCATGACGCTCGCCCGCCAGACGTTTCTCACGTCCAATGCACGTTGCCTGGCCGTTTCTGGCCTCGCCTCAGCCGGCGTCGAGGCGCTACTCAATTCGCTTGTCGAAGACGGCGATCGTGTTGCGATCGGCGGCGGCCCGCGTTTCGTGGCCCAGACCGCCGTCATCGCCCGTCGCTGCGGCGCCACGGTGACTTCTCTCGACGAAATCGGTGCCGATCGCACCTTCGTCAAACTGCTGGTGGTGCCGCTGATCGACCTCGAGCTTGGCCAACTCTGGCCTGTGGCAAATCTGGCCACCGCCGCCCATGTCAGTGGCGCGAAGCTCCTCGTTGATGCGACCCTCGGCCTGGGCGCCGTTGAATATCGCAACGACGATTGGCACATCGACGCCTGCGTCGCCGGGGCTGACTACGCCGTTGGTGCGCCGTCGGGCATGACGCTGGTGACGTATTCGGCCGACATTGAAGCGCTGTTGCACGCACGTCAGACGCCGCCGCGCACCAGCTATCTCGATCTGTTGCAGCTGCAGGCGTACTGGAGTCCCGAGCGGCTCAACCACCACACCGCCCCCACGAGCCTGATCTATGGCTTGCGCGAGGCGCTGCGTTATCTGGTCGCCGACGATCTGACCGAGAGCTGGCACCGCCACCGCCAGACGGGCTCGGAGCTGCGCAAAGGGCTCACGGCGCTGGGCCTCGAAGTCTCTGGCCAGGGCCCCTACGCCATCGTCCACCTCGCCACGGATGTCGCCGAGCCCGAGCTCAGACGGCGGCTGCGCGAGGACTACGCCATCGATGTGCACCTTGTCGCGCCGAGAACCTGGCGGATCGGCTTACTCGGTGCCGATGCCCAGCCCGCCAATGTCCGTCGGATCCTGATGTCAATCGAGAAGCTGTTGCACCACGAATGAGCAACCTGCTGATCGCAGGCGGCACGCTTGTGGACGAGCGCACGCCGAAGCGCGCCGACGTGCTGGTCGACAATGGTCGTGTCGTGGCCATCCTGCCACCAGAGCACGGCCAATCTGCCGATGCGACGTTGGATGCGAGCGGGCTGCACGTGCTGCCAGGGGTGGTCGACGCGCATGTCCACTTCAACGAGCCGGGCCGCACCGACTGGGAAGGTTTTTTGAGCGGCAGCCGAGCGGCAGCAGCCGGTGGCACGACCACCGTGTGCGACATGCCGCTGAACTCGCACCCGCCCACGCTTGATGCCGGCGCTCTGGCGCTCAAGCGCAGCGCGCTGGCTGAGCGTTCGCTGGTCGACTATGCGCTGTGGGGCGGCGTCGTTCCGGAGTCGATCGACCATGTCGACGAGCTACGCCGCGAAGGAGTGGTCGGCGTGAAAGCGTTTTTGTGCGACAGCGGCCTGGCGGAGTACCCGTTTCTCGATGACTTTGGCCTGCTCGAAGCCATGCGCCGCTGCGCTGCGGACGGCGTGCTCCTGGCGCTGCACGCTGAGGATGCAGCCGCGACCCATCGGCTCGCAGACGAAGCCCGCGCGGCCGGTCGCCGTGCACCACTCGATTGGGCCCGCGCTCGGCCTCCAGCGACAGAAATCGTTGCTGTCGAGCGGGCGCTGCAGATGGCCGCCGAAACGGGTGCGCGCACGCATTTCGTCCACATCAGCACGGCGGCGGCCGCGAGGCGCATCGCCGCGGCGCGTTCAGCCGGTCAGGACGTGACCGTCGAAACCTGCCCCCATTATCTCCTTTTGGACGAGTCCGACCTGGAGCGATTGGGTACGTTCGGCAAATGCGCGCCGCCGTTGCGCGCGCGCTCGGAAGTGGAGGAACTCTGGCAGGCGCTGCTTGACGGCGCGATCGACTACGTCGCTTCAGATCACTCGCCGTGCCCGCCCAGTATGAAGCAAACGGACGACATCTGGGCGGCCTGGGGTGGCCTGGGCGGAGTCCAATCGCTGTTGTCTGCGCTGTTGACCGAGGGCGTCCACAAGCGTGGTCTGCCGTTATGCGATGTCGTCCGACTCACGTCCGCCGCGCCCGCCCGACGCCTCGGTCTGTTCCCGCGCAAAGGCTCGCTCGAAGTGGGCTCCGACGCCGATATCGCGGTAGTCGACCTCGACGCCGCGTGGACCCTGCGGCCCGATCACCTGCAGACACGCTGGCCCGTCAACCCCTTTGTCGGCCGCGATTTCAAAGGCGCGATCGTCAGTACGCTGGTCCGTGGCACGGTAGTCTGGCGCGACGCATCGGTCCAAGTACAGCCTGGTTTCGGTCAGCTGGTGACCGTATGACGACTCTGTCGAGCCACGTCCTGGATGTCGAACGTGGCGTACCCGGCCAGGGCGTGCCAATCGCCCTCTACCGCGCTGACGCACTGCTGGCCGAAGCCGAAACGAATGCCGACGGCCGCGTGGCCAACCTCGGCGCGGGCGAGCTTGACGGCGGCACATACCGTCTCGTCTTTGATGTGGCGGCCTACTTCGCGTCGCAAGGACGTCCTGCGCCCTTTCTGCGGCGTGTAACTATCGAGTTCGATATCCACGAAGCCGACCCGCACTACCACGTGCCGTTGTTGTTGTCGCCGTATGCCTGCACCTCGTACCGCGGCAGCTAAGCC
>DASYKL010000273.1:0-6081 GCA_035995405.1 Chloroflexota bacterium | reverse complement strand
GAGCGAGAAGAAGAACCCGAGCGTCGCGGTGGTCTGTATCCATGAAGTGAACAGGCCACGCTTGTTGTCTGGGGCGTGCTCGGCAACGTAGATTGCCGCGCCGCCGTATTCGCCACCCAGCGCCAGGCCTTGCAGCATGCGGAACGTCACCAGGATGATCGGCGCCAGTATGCCAATCTGGGAATACGCGGGCAGGACGCCGACCAGGACCGTCGCACCGCCCATGATGGACACCGTCAGCAGGAAGGCATACTTGCGCCCGATCACGTCGCCGATGCGGCCAAACACGATCGCGCCGAACGGCCTGACAGCAAACCCGGCGCCGTACACGGCAAACGCCGACAAGAGCTGGCTCGTGGTGTCGCCAGGCGGAAAGAAGATAGGCGCCAGGAAGGGCGTGAGCGTTGCGTACAGGTAGAAGTCGTACCACTCGATGATCGTGCCGACAGCGGATGCGCCGATCACGAATGGGATCGAGTAGGCGCTGGTCACCAAGCTTCGACCAGCCGTCGATGAGACTGTAGCCACCCTGGTTACGTGCCCCTTTCCCACAACTCAAAAGTGAGTGCCTCCAGCAGGCCCGCGGAGTCCCCCGGCCGCAACGTTACCGTCTGCCTGACGGCCGATCAAGCACTATGGCGGTGGCAGCGGAATCACCCCAGGAAACACATAGGCCTGGATCAATGCGATGACGCCAATGAACGCCGCGCCCATCACCGAAAACCAGAAGACCCGACGGAAAATGGGGCCGAGCGCCCGTGAGCCTTCGCTCGGATCTTCGTAGCACGCGGCCGTCGCGACGGTGATCGATTGTGCGTCGATCATCTTGCCCATCACGCCACCCGTCGAATTGGTCGCGGCGGCGAGGACGGGATTCAGGTGCAATTGTTCGGCGGTGATGCGCTGCAGGCTGCCGAACAGGGCGTTAGAGGCGGTGTCAGAGCCTGTCAAGAAGACACCTAGCCAGCCGAGATACGCGGCAAAGAACGGATAGAACGGGCCGGTGATAGTGAACGCCAGGCCCAGAATGGCGTCCGTGCCCGCGTAGCGGGTTAAGGACGCGAGGCCGAGAACCTGGGCAATCACGAGCACGGGGACTCGCAATCGGCGGGCGGTACGGCTGACCGCCTCAGCCCACTGGGCGCTGCTCAGACGCAGGTACAGACCGCTGAGGATGGCGGCCAGGACAGTCGCCGTACCGGGCGCGCTGAGCCAATTGAGGGTGAACTGCACGCGCTCGGGAGCGGCATTGGGTGCGGCGACGGGTGGCGTGCGCTGGACCTGTTTGTCGGCGCCTGGCATATCAAAGAGCAAGCGCGTGTAGGAGCCGGCTTCAACCGTGACACCAGCCGGGGTGCCAATGACGACTGGCTGGGTGGGCGATTGCGCCCCAGGCACGGGCCATAGAGTGTTGAAGGTCGAGGCGTTGAGACCCCAGATGGCGACGCAGGCGATCAGAATGGCCCAGGGCACCCAGGCTTCGATCGTCTGACCGAAGGTGTAGGGGTAGCGATAGTCGAAAGGCACGTCGCGACCGGTGGACGGCCGCTGCGCCGCCATTGCTCCGGGCCCGACGGCGCCCAGTCCACCTGCCACCTCCGTCCGCTCCCGGCGCAGCAGAAACCGTGTCCGCGGCTGCCAGACCCGCAGGAACAGCACGATACTCAGCACCGAGATCAAGCCGGCCAACACGTCGGTCAGCAAGTAGGTCGCTGCCTGAGAGGAGACAATCCACTGGACGAGCGCGAACACGCCACCCGCGACCAGCGTCGCGGGCCAAACCTCGAACGCGTCGGCCCACGACCCGCCTTCCATCCGCACGAAGACCGCCACCAGCCAGAACGGCACCAGAATCGAAGCGAAGGGCAGCTGGCGGCCCGCCATCGTTGACAGGTCCAGAGCTGGCAGGCCGGACGACTGGGCCAGGCCAACGATCGGGCTGCCGATGGCGCCCCAGGCGACCGGCGCCGTGTTCGCCAGCAGGTTCAGGACAGCCGATTGGAAGGGCGCAAAGCCGAGCCCGACCATCATCGCTCCGGCAATCGCGACGGGGGTCCCAAAACCACTGGTGCCTTCGATAATCGCGCCGAATGAAAACGCGATCAGCAGGCATTGCAGACGACGGTCAAACGAGATGTGGGTGATCGACTCTTTGACGATCTCGAATTTCCCGGTGACGAGCGTCATGGTGTACAGCAGCATCGCGCCGACGATGATCCAGATGATGCCTACCGCCCCGTTGAGGGCTCCGGCGACGAACGCCGAAACCGCTGCTACGGGTGGCATCTGCATCACCAGCAGAGCGATGACGAAGGCGGCTACGACTCCGGCAAAAGCTGCCCACGGTGCGCTGATCCCGAGATGCCGTTGGCCGCGATCGTCGCGTCGTGGATGCAACGCGATGAAGTACAGCAGCGTGGCAATGGGCACCGCCGCGGCCAGTGTGGACAGCAGCCCTAACCCGAGCGGGTTGTAGTTCTGCGAATACACGGGTTCCCCTCCCAGCGTGTTGGGATCCCATGTTACGTCCGCGACGGCGGAGGCCTGTTAAGCGCGTAAGGCTGGAGCAGCACCCCCGCACGGTGCAACTCCAGCCTCAACAGTCAGCGCAAGGGCTCAGGGGAGTTGGAGGCATTGGCCCCCACGCCGACCCTTGACTGGAAAAAAGCCTTGCGACTTCACCCAGCCAACAGAATTCTGGCGAGCCTGCCTCGGCCCCAGGTGAAAGTCGCCTTAAAGCTGTGTAAAAGATCCCTAAAGAATCGTAACCGAGATACTCAGCTGCAGGTCACGCGCTGCGCGACACGGCTTCCATGGTTGCACCGCAGTTGCCGCAGAACTTGTCGCCAACGGGGACAGAGCCACGGCAGCTCGGGCAAGCCCGTGCCGCGACGGTCGGTGCAGCATTGATCGGCGTCGGCGCGACTGACGCGACTGGTGCAATCGGTGCGACCGGTGCGGCTGCCACGGTCGCCGCGGTCGCCGCGGGCAATGTCGCCGTTTCCTTGTGATCTTCGCCGCCTGTGGCCTTCTTCAGCTCACGCAAGCCATCGCCCACGGCCTTACCCAGCTCTGGCAATTTGCCTGGTCCGAAGATGAGCAGGACGATGACCAGAATGACAATCAGATGACCTGGCTGTAGTGCGCCTAATCCCATAACTCAGTGCCCCCGCGTTCTCGTTGTACGAAATGCAATCGTAGATGCCTCTTCAGTGCAGCCCCGCAAGCATGACGTGTACATTGGCCGCTGCCTGATGAGCGACGCACATAATAATGCACCCGCTTCGGGCAGGGTAGTCGTTGTTGAGGATGATCCCCTCCAAGCGGAATCCCTCGCCTTTATTTTGCGCCAGGAAGGCTACGACGTCGAATTAGCCGCCACGGGCGCGGAAGGCCTGGCAATTGCTCGTGGCCAGCCTCCGCCCGACACGGTGCTGCTCGACGTTGCGTTACCTGATCTGAGCGGCGTCGAAGTGGCGCGACGGCTGCGGGCGGGTTCCAACGTGCCGATCATTATGTTGACCGCACGCCGGAATGAGATCGACAAGATCACCGGGCTCGATGCGGGTGCCGACGACTACGTCACCAAGCCCTTCAGCCATGGTGAGCTGCTGGCTCGCATTCGGGCCCACATCCGCCGCGGACCGGTCAATGCGGCGGCTCCGGGCGTAGCCGCGCATGGGCTGTACGCCGTTGGTGGGCTGCACATCGACACGGGCATGCGGCGTCTTTCCCGCGACGGCCGCATCATCGACGTTTCAGCGCGCGAGTTCGATATTTTGCGCCTGCTCGCTGAAGCCGCCGGCCGCGTTGTCGAACGCCAGCAGCTGTTTGCAACCGTGTGGGGCCCGTCGTTCTATGGCGATGAGCGCGCCCTTGATGTCTACGTGCGCATGATCCGCAAAAAGATCGAGCCAGACCCGAGCCAGCCCATGTACCTTCACACGGTCAGAGGCGTAGGCTACCGGCTGGCGCAGGAGCAAAGCCCTTTAAGTGATTCGTAACCCGTTGCGCACGCTGCGTGGTCGCCTCGCGACGACGTATGCGTTCCTGGCGGTGCTCGGGGTCGCAACTTCGGCGCTGTACACCGCCAATACCGTGCGCAGCGGTTTGCACGACCGGGTTGTGCTCGATCTGGCTGACGAAGCGCGACTGGTGGCCGATCAGATCAGCCTGCCCCTGGCGCGCGGCGATACGACCGCCGTCGACGATTACGTCACACGAGCTGAGACGCTGACACACGCGCGGTTGCTGGTCGTGCGGTCTGATGGTCAGGTGGTCGCCGTAACCAGCGGCTGGTCGGCAATCGACCAGGACGGGAGCGTGTTTGCTGCGCTGGTTGGCCAGACCACGGTCAGTGCCGAGCCGGTTAGCCAACCGTTCAGCAGCTTCGAGATGATCCATGTCACCGTGCCGGTCTATGACGCGTCCGGTGTGGTCGTCGGCGGTCTGGAAGCGACGTACGCGCTGGATGAGGTCCAGGCAATCTTGCGTCGGTTGAATGCCACGTCGCTGCTCGTGGCGGTCGGCGCGGTCGGGCTGGCGTCGTTCGCTGGTCTGGTACTGGCCACGTCGGTGGCGCGTCCCGCGGGACGCGTCGCGCAGGCGGCGCTGGCGCTGGGCAACCGCCGCCCCACGGGCGTGCCGTTTGGGCCGGACTCGGCGACGCCATTTCCGCCGCCGCTGCCCGAGCCGCGCGGCAGCACCGACGAGATACGCGCGTTGGTTCAGGCATTCAACAGCCTGGGTGACCAGCTACGAGTCCATGAGCAAGCGCGTCGAGAGTTTGCGTCTGATGTGTCACACGAGCTGCACTCGCTGGCTTCGGCGATGCAGACGGCGGCAGAAGCACTCGAGCGCGGCGCCGCCGAAGCCAACCCGGCGCTCGGCCAACGGCTGGTCGGCGGGTTGGTCGGGCATACGCGGCGCTTGACGCGGCTTGCGGACGACTTGCTCGAGCTGGCGCGCTGGGAGGGTGGTCGGCTGCGCATCGACGCTCAAGACATCGACCTGGCCGATCTGGTGCGCGGCACGCTGGACGAGTGGACGCCCGAGGCGCGACGGAAGAACATCAGCCTGCAGGCCCGATTGCCCGTCGGTCCGCTGTTGTTGCACGGCGATCCGATTCGGCTCACCCAGGCATTGGGCAATCTGATCGAGAATGCGCTGAAGTATGCGAGCGCGGGTGGCTGGGTCCGGGTGGACGTTGGGCCGGCGCTGATGGGCAGCTATGAGGTGGCGGTCACCGATTCTGGCCCGGGCATCCCGCTGGACGTGCTGCCGCGCGTCTTCGAGCGGTATTTCCGGGTCGAGGGTCGGGTTAGTGGCGGGCCAGGTGGAATGGGCCTGGGACTGGCCATCGCCCGCGCGATCGTGCTGGCCCACGGTGGTGAACTGACCGCCGAGAGCCCACACGGTGGCGGCGCGCGTTTCGTCCTGCGCTTGCCGGTCCCGCCTTCCGCAATCGGCCCGGCTCGACCGCTGGTCAGCTCACCGCGTGTCGAAGCCGCGGGCCTGCAACACTGAAGGCTGATGCGAGCCATCGACATACATGTCCATCCGACGGACGAACGTGTCGCCCGCGCGTGGGCAGGCGAAGTGGAAGACGCCCAGCACTTCTTCCGCGGTTCGTGGACGACCGAAGACCTCGACGCAACTGCCGAACGCTTCGCAAAGCTCGACACGCTAGCCGTGCTGCTGGGCGCAGACGCCGAGACGACGACCGGCGTGCCGGCCTATCCCAACGACTTGCTGGCGGCAGCGTGCCGCAAGTATCCAGAGCGGTTCATCGGGTTTGCGGGAATCGATCCCTGGAAAGGCGAGCTGGCCATTCGCGAATTAGAGCGATCGGTGAAGGTGCTGGGGTTGAAAGGCGCCAAATTCCATCCTGGCCGCCAGGAGTTCTACCCCAATGACCGCCGCTTCTCAGAGCTGTTCGATGCGGCATCGGCGTTGGGCGCGGTGTGCTTGTTTCACACTGGCATGATGGCCGCCGGCGCTGGGACGCCAGGCGGTCGAGGTCAGCGTCTAGACTTCACGCGGCCTATCTATCTGGACCATCTGGCCGCTGATTTTCCACAG
>DASYKL010000272.1:0-5797 GCA_035995405.1 Chloroflexota bacterium | reverse complement strand
TTGGCCGCGTCATCGAGGCGCCGCTTCAGAAAATCTTTACTTTCCAGTTGTCCGCTCTTGGACGTCACGATCCCCAGCACGACTGTCTTGCCTTTGGGAACAAATCGCAGAGGCTCGAAGCCACCGGCACGGTCCGAGTCGTACTCGAGCAGGAACCTGTCGACGTCCAGCCCGCCGAAAACTTTTTCGGCGATGGCGTCGTAGCCGCCTTCGGTGTGCCAGGCGCTGCGGCCGTTGCCACGACAAATATGGTTCGCCAGGGTGACCTTCGACCGATCCAGGCCGCGCACGGCGAGGTTGTCGGCGCGGATGTCTTCGTCGAGCGCCTGGTCCGGATCGATGCCGATGGCGCGCCACGCGTCGCGTCGATGAGCCGGGATGTAATCCGGATAATGGGCATTGTCGATCTGAACGTAGGGCACGCCTTCCGACGCCAACGCCATGACCTCGTTGTTCATGATCCTGGCGACGTCCTCGATCAGCTCCCAGCGTGAGCCGTAGACCTTGTCGCTGACGCCCGGCTTCCAGCCGCGCGCGACGACATAAGAGGTTGCGGGCATCGTCACCTTGAAGACACCACCGGCGTGCTTGACCATGTACGGCGCTTCGTGTTCAGTCAGACGATGGCGCTGGCGGAGTCGTTCACCGATGACCCGGCCGGATTGCTGCGGCATAGCGGCGATCGCTTGCTGCATGGTGCTCTGGCCACTGGCGGCGACCAGCTCGGGGAGCTTCCACTCGAACTGAATTGGCACTTCGGCGGTCACGTACCCATCAACCGATGAGGTGAAATCGCCAACCCAGTCGTGGCGGCGGTACTCGCCGTCGGTCAGGACGTTGATGCCGACCTGGCGCTGCATGTCGAGGGCGGCTTCCACCGCACGGTCCTCGATTTCTTTGAGCTGCGACTCCGAAATGCGGTTGGCTTGAAAATCCTCACGGGCTTTGAACAATTCAGGCGGGCGCAGCAAGCTGCCAACGTGATCGGCTCGGTAATTCGGGGTCATGCGACGCTACCTCCGGTCGGAATGCGCTGATGTTGAGAAAGCTCGTCACGAACGGCGCCCGCGGCTTGCGCCAGCACAAGCAGTTTCTGAAATGCAGACTCGCGCGACAGGTATTTCATGCCGCAGTCAGGCGCCAGCACGAGTCGCTCGGCCGGGATGTGCTCGAGCGCTTGACGGATGCGACCTTCAACCGTCGCTTGCGACTCGACCTCCTGCGTGCCGAGGTCCAGGACGCCGACGATCATGGTCTTGTCGCCCATGCGCTCGAGGACGGCTAGGTCGAGGCCTGGCTGGGCGGCTTCGATCGAGATCTGATCGACACTGCAGGCGGTCAATTGCTCGAGGAACGGGTAGCCCGCGCCGACGGCTTTCGCAGGCACGACCAGACCGTAGCCAAAGCAGGTGTGCAGCGCCGTGGTAACGCTAATGCCGTCGAGCGCGCGATCGATCACGTCGACCGCGTAGCGGCTGGCCTGCTCCGCTCGCGCTTGCAGATACGGCTCGTCGATCTGGATGACGTCGGCGCCCGCGTCGACCAGGTCTTTGAGCTCGGCGTTCAGGGCAATCGCGAAGTCCATGGCCAGGCGAGCCTCGTCGCCGTAGTAGTCGTCGACGGATTGCTGCGTCATCGTGAACGGTCCGGGGATAGTGATCCTGATGGGTCTGCTGGTGCTCGCGCGCAAGAACTCGACGTCGCGCACCTCGACCGGGTGTCGCCGACGGATCGGGCCGACCACGCGGGGCACGATGTCGGGTCGACCGGTGCGGCTCGGCCGCTGGGCGGGGTTGTCCAGGTCGATGCCGTCGAGGGCTGTCGCGAAGCGGTTGCTGTAGCTCTCGCGGCGAATCTCGCCATCGCTGAGGATGTCGATACCCGCACGTTCCAGGTCGGCGATGGCGAGGCGGGTGGCGTCATCTTGGGCCTGTTCGAGCCATGGCTCGGCAATCCGCCACACGTCCCTGGCCCGGACCCGTGGCGGCAGTCGACTGCGTAGTTTTTCGCGGTCGACCAGCCAATCGGGCTGGGGGTAGCTGCCGACGACGGTCGTCGGCAGTAACGGCAGGCTGATCATGCTTCGCGGGAGAGCGGCGGACGGGCCTGGCTCGACTCGATCTGGTCGCACAGGGCGAGGCCCTGGCGGGCCCAGTTGATCTCGGTTCGCGCGCGTGCGATCAGCCCCTCGAGGGCGTGGATCTTGAGCTGGATGATGGCATCGTGCTGCTCGACAGGTTGTCGTTCCAGCCAGACTTCGACGAGCTCGGCGCGTCGTTCGCCAATGGCTTCGGCGCGCGCCTGCCACTGCTCCAGCCGCCATTGGAACTGGGCGATATGGGCACGCAGCTGCTCGCGGACCGAATCGAGTGGCGCCAGGTCGAAAAACGCCGCTTTGAGATGGATCGGGTCGCGTTGAGCGGGCAACGGCATGAACTCGGTGGCCCAACGGCGCAGCTCGGCCATGCCTTCTTCGGTGACCGAGTAGATCCGTTTCTGGGCGCGCAAGCCACGCGGCGCGACGCGAGCGGTGACCAGCCCGGCGGCTTCCATGCGTCGCAGCTCGGGGTAGATCTGGCTTTGCGGCGCCGACCACAAGAAGCCGACCGTGCCCTGGAAATGGCGGACCAGATCGTAGCCAGTGAGGGGTCGGTCCTTGAGGACGCCGAGCAGAGCGTGGCGCAGGCTCACGGCCACGGAGTATAAGCGGCTCCGGGGAGTTTGCAGTCCCGCGGCGGCCGCGGTGGATGCCGACCGGGCGAGCACGCTCGTGCTGCAGGCACGCTGCCAAAGGGGAATCACGATTGGCGTCTGGCGGCGGATTGACTTCGGTCCTGTGCGACACGGACAATTAGCCCTTAGGTATGGTGATACCGATGTCGGTCAGGCGAGGGGGCGCGCAACACCTGTGAAGGTCTTTGTCTTTGATCTGCTGCCGTATGGCGAAAATCTCGAGCACCTGAAAAATGGCGCCACGGAGCTGCCGTGGCCTCTAGCCAAGGAGCACTTCAAGCCCGAAGTCGCCGTCCGCACCTACGCCGAGCATCTCGACGCCTGGGAAGAGCTCGACAAGCTCGGTTTCGACGGGGTCGGTTTCAACGAACACCACACCAGCCCGTACGGGCTGATGAACTCGCCGAATCTGCTCGCCGCGTCAGCCGCCCAGCGTACGAAGCGGCTCAAGCTGCTGATCTACGGCAACCTGCTGCCGATCCACGAGCCGCTGCGTCTGGCAGAAGAGCTGGCCATGCTCGACTGCCTGTCTAACGGCCGCGTCATCTCCGGCTTCGCTCGCGGCATCCCGCGCGAGCACAACGTCTTCAACATCTCGCAGAGCGAGTCGCGCGCCCGTTTCGAGGAAGGCTGGGAAATCATCCGCCGCGCCTGGACCGAAGAAGTCTTCTCGTACGACGGCCAGTTCTGGCACTACCGCGACGTGGCGCTGTGGCCGCGGCCGGTCCAGCAGCCGCATCCGCCGGTCTGGGTACCCGTGACCGCTAGCAAAGAGACCATCGACTGGGCCGGCCAACACAACATCCCGATCACGCCGGGCGCCAGCTCGCACCAGGGTGTCCGCGACGACGTCGTCCGCTATTACGCCAAGCAGCTCGAGCAACACGGCCACAAGATCACCCCGGACCACCTCATCATCCAGTCCGATGTGTACGTGGCCGACAGCAAGTCGCAAGCCGTCGACGAAGCTGGACCATATACGCTGTATTTCAATCGGACGCTGTTCAGCCACGGCAATATCACCGAGCGCAACCTGCAAGCGCAGACCGGCTATGTCGCGTCGTCGTCGCACGACTATCTGCAGCCCGAGCACGTGCCGTTCATCTCGGGCAATCGTGACCGCTATCGCGGCATGACCATGGAAGGCATTCGCGAACAAGCGGAACAGATGGCCTGGGGCCAACCGTCGGAGATCGTCGAGCGGATCATCAGCGCAGCCGACCGGACTGGCGCCAACCAGGTGGCGGTGAGCTTGAATCGCGGTGCGATGCCTCACGAGATGTTCATGCACCAGATCCGACGCTTTGCCAGCGAGGTGCTGCCGCAACTGCAGGCGCACCAGGTGACACGCGTACCGGCCGCGGAGTCGGCGGCCGTACGCTGAGTCTGAGAAAACATCGTCGAGCAGATTTGAGACTGACGAGGGCATACACTCTGGCCGAGGGGGGCCATCAACAATGACGTGGATCGCCAGAGCAGCGTTCGTGCGGTTGGCCAGCATGGCCACAGTGGGCATAGTGGTCGCCGCGTGCGGCGGCGGGGCGGCACCGGCCGGTGGTGGCAGCGGCAGCGCGACGCAAGCGGCGGTTCAGCCGACGACTGCTCCAGCTTCGGCGGCCAAGCCGACGGCAGCCGCGGGCAGTGGCGCAACGGCTGCCCCAGCGGCAGCGCAAGCCGCGACGAAGTCGAGCAAGGACACCCTGACCATCGTGTTCCCCTCCAACCAGGGTTCGCTCGACGGTCATTTCGCCGCGACCAACCAGGAGCTGCTCGTCACCCGCAACATCTACAGCTCGCTCTTGAAATACAAGCCGGATACGACCGAAATCGTCGGCGATCTGGCCACCTCGTGGGAGACGGCGCCCGACGGCCTGACCTACACATTCAAGCTGCGGCAGGATGTGGAGTGGCAGAAGGGATTCGGACACTTCACCGCCGCCGACGTGAAAGGGTCGTTCGATCGGCTGAAAGCGTCCGAAACGAAGTCGCCATTCGCGGGCAGCATCTCGATGCTCAAAGAGGTCCAGGTGGTGGATGATTACACCGTCAAGTTCCTCTTGAACGAACCGTACGCCGCCTTCCCACACCTGTTGACGAATTATCGTGCCGGTCCGATCGTCAATGTCAAAGCCGTGCAGCAGTTCGGCAAAGACTACGACTGGAATCCGGTTGGCACGGGGCCCTACCAGTTCGAGAGCGGGATTCCAAAACAAGAAGCAATCGTCACGGCATTCGACAAGTACTTTGGTGGTGCGCCGCCAATCAAGAAAGTGATCACGCGCACGGTTCCCGATATGAATGCCGAAGTCGTCGGGCTGGAGAATGGCCAATACGACATGCTGTATGTCGCGCCTGACGATCCGGCGGTTGTCAAACGGCTGACCGATAAAGGTTTTGTCCGTGCGGCGTTCAGTCGCAACCTGCCTGAAGTGCTGCTGATGAACGTCACGGTGAAGCCGTTCGACGATCTGAAAGTACGGCAAGCGATCGCGTACGCGGTGGACCGTCAGCAGCTGATCGACCTGGCGTACCCGGGCGTGGGTAAGCCGTGGTACGGGCCGGTACCAGAAGGCTTCTTCGGCGCGTCGACCGACTTGCCAAAGATGGACCACGACGTCGCCAAAGCCAAGCAGCTGCTGAGTGAAGCCGGCTATCCGAATGGTCTCGATGTCACGCTCAATGTGTATGACACGCAGAAGCTGGCCAGCGATGTGTTGCTCGAGCAGCTCAAGGCCGTCGGCATTCGAGCGACCGAAGAGGCACTGGACCAACCCACGTTTATCGGTCGCGTGATTCAGAATCAGGGCATCAATTTCGCGTTGCATTGCTGCGTGCGACAGCCAGATGCGGACATCATTCTGTCGGATATGTTCAGTCCGAAATTGCGTGGTGCGATTTACGTCAGCCATGCCGACCTGGAGTCGGACCTGGCAACGGCTCGCAAAGAGCTGGACCCGGCGAAACGACAGCAGCTCTATGTGGATTTGCAGAAGCGGATCATCAACGAGGTGTTGATGGTGCCGGTGGCGATGATCAACGACCGTTCGATGGCCACGGGCACGTT
>DASYKL010000271.1:0-15902 GCA_035995405.1 Chloroflexota bacterium | reverse complement strand
TCCGGCGGCGGGCGAATGATGGTGACCGTATCGATTAAGCAGCAGTTTCCTGGGCATTCCAAGCAAACCGGTCTTGTCGCGACGGCGTGTCGTGCAGGCGCCTATGTCAACCACCTGACCGTTGTCGTGGACGACGATATCGACCCGACCGATACGGATCGCGTCTTATGGGCCATGGTGACCCGTGTCGATCCGCGCGAAGACGTGGAGATCCTGCGACGGATGCAGGCCAGTCCGCTGGATCCGATCGCCTATCCAGCTGGAGTCGAGGCGTTCAACGCACGGATGGTGATCGACGCCTGTCGGCCATGGGAGCGGCTCGCTACGTTTCCAAAAGTTGCCCAGGCGTCGCCTGAACTGCGCGCCCAGGTCCGTGCCAAATTCCCGGACCTTTTCAGCTGAGTGGCCAATGCGCGTCGCTTGCCACGGGTGGCAACCATTCTCACCGGTGGGACGATCGACTCCGTCGGCACCGATCGACTCGATCTGGCGTGGTATGTCGAGGCCAACCAACGCCTCGCACCGGGCGAATTGCTCAGTCGCGTCCCCGAACTACGGCAGTTGGCAGACATACAAGATGTTCCGTTTCGCCGCCTCCCGAGTCATGCCCTGTTGGATTCGGACTGGCTCGAGTTGGCGCGCACGCTCCAGGGACTGTTCGATCGCGACGAAGCTGACGGGGCAGTGGTCACGCACGGCACCAACACCCTGGAGGAGACGGCCTATTTTCTGCACCTGGTGCTGAAAACGGACCGGCCCATTGTCGTGGTCGGCTCGATGCGGCCCGCCTCTGGCTTGAGCGCCGACGGCGATCTCAACCTGGTCAACGCCGTTCGTGCCGCGGCCGATCCTGCCTCAGTGGGGCGGGGTGTACTGGTGGTCCTGAACGACACTATTCATTCGGCTCGTGACGTGACCAAGACAGCGACCTTTCGCCTGGAAACGTTCCAGGCGCGCGACCTCGGCCCCCTGGGCTACGCCGATGCCGACGGCCGTGTGATCTACTACCACCGCCCCGAGCGGCAACACACCCTCTCGACGGACATCGACGTACGTGGCCTCGACCGCTTACCGCGAGTCGACGTGACGGTCTCCTCTGTCGGCGCTGATGCCACCGCGATTGATGCATTCGTCGCGGCCGGCGCACGCGGGCTGGTGAGCGCTGGCACTGGTGCTGGCCGGCCGACACCGGCCGAAGACGTGGCTCTGGACCGAGCCGCCGCGAACGGTGTTGTCGTCTGCCAGAGCACGCGGACCGGCTCTGGTCGAGTCGTGCGTAGTCCGCAGCTGACGGCACGCGGCTTCGTGGCGGCGGACAACCTGACGCCGTGGAAGGCGCGCGTGCTGCTCTCGCTGGCACTGACCCGCACATCCGAGCCGGACGAAATTCAGCGCTACTTCGATACCTGCTGAGGTCCGACTGCGGCGGCCATGTTGCGAGCGAACTCGGCCATGATCTGGTCCGCCTTCTTGCGCATGACCGCCTGACCGAACTCACCGAGTTTGCCCATGATGTTCGCGTCGGTGTGGATCGTCATCTCGGTATCGGTGGGCGTGTGCGGCACCAGTTCGAGCGTCATCTTCGCGCTCACCGCGCCGTTGACGCGCTTGTCCGCCGCCTGCAGGTCCATCCGTGCGCGCCAGGCGTCGCGATCGCGCTCGGCCAGTACGATCTGGCCTTCCAGCCGGACACCGATCGGCCCGACTTTGACTTTGAGCGCGCCGGCGTACGTATTCGGGCCGATCTGGCTGACAGACTCGACTCCGGGCACGCACGTGCTCACGGCCGGAACGTCCATCAGGAAGTCCCAGACCTTGTCGGCGGGAGCTGGAAGGGTGACACGCTGGTCGATGATCATCCCTTCAGTGTACGCTCGGCGATGTGAGCATCGAGCTGACCGTCAACGGCCAGCATTACGAGGTGCAGACTGCGCCCAATCGTACGCTCGTTGAGATCCTGCGTGACGACTTGCGTCTGACAGGTACCAAAGAAGCGTGCAGTATCGGCGTGTGCGGCGTGTGCACCGTGCTCCTGGACGGCCGCATCGTCAGCTCCTGCCTGGTACTCGCCCAGATGGCGGACGGCGCGCAAGTGACGACTATTGAAGGCCTCGGTTCAGAGGACCACCTGAGTCCGGTCCAGCAGGCGTTCATTGACCACGGTGGCTTCCAATGTGGCATCTGTACTCCAGGCCAGATCGTCGCCGCGACGGCCCTGTTGGACGAGATCCCCTCGCCGACGGCCGACCAGGTCAAAGAGTGGATGACGGGTAACCTGTGCCGCTGCACCGGCTACTACACGATCATCGAGTCGATCCTCGGTGCCGCTGACGCGCACTCGAGAGCGACGGCTTGAACCGCTTCGCGTACCACGCCCCGCAGACGGTGGACGAAGCCTGCGCGCTGCTCGAACAGTACGGCGATGACGCCAGATTGCTGGCCGGTGGAACCGCCCTGGTGATCTTGATGAAGCAGGAGCTGGTCCAGCCGGGCCACCTGGTGGACCTCCGTCGCGTGTCGGGCAGCATGCGCGGCGTGGAGGTCCAGCACGACGGTCTGCGCATCGGGGCATTGATGACACAGCGAGAGCTGGAGGTTTCTTCGACGATCGTCGAACATCTGCCGGTCCTCGCGCAGACGCTGCGCAAAGTGGCCACCATGCGCATCCGCAACATGGCGACGCTGGGCGGCAATCTGGCACATGGCGATCCGTCGCTCGACCCACCGGTGGCGCTGGTCGCCTGTGATGCCCTCGTCCGCGTGCGTAGTAGCTCCGGCGAACGCGATATCCCGCTCGACACGTTCTACGTCGATTACTACGAGACGTCGCTGCAGCCGACCGAGATCTTGACGGACGTGCTGGTGCCGAATTCTGCGCCACGGTCCCACACCGTGTATCTGAAGCTCTTACCCCGCAGCCAGGATGACTACGCCACCGTTGGCGTGGCGGCTCGACTGACTCTCGACGAGAGCGGCACCAGGTGCGCCGACGCTCGCGTCGTGCTGGGGGCTGCCGGATCGACAGTTGTACGCGCCCGTCAGGCGGAGTCCGTGCTGCTGGGCCAGGACGCCACCGCAGCCGCCTTCCGCGAAGCCGCGGCTGTCGGTCGTCGTGAAGTCGATCCGCTGTCGGACAATCGTGGCTCCGCCGAATACAAACGTGACATGGCGGAAGTCATGATCCGTCGCGCGCTGCTCGCCGCGCTCGCCGGACTCCACGGCTCATGACCATTGATCTCGGCGTCCGTATTGATGGCCCTGAAAAAGTTGCTGGCGTCGCGCGCTATGCAGCCGACATCCAGCGACCGGGCATGCTGTTTGGCCGCGTGCTGCGCAGTCCAGTCCCGCACGCGCGCATCGTTGCCATCGATACCGAAGCAGCCCGTGCGCTGTCTGGCGTCCACGCCGTGCTCGCGGGACAGGACCTGCCGGCCGAGGTCCGCGTCGGCCGCAACATGCGCGACATGCCGGTGCTGGCGCGGGACAAAGTCCGCTTTATCGGCGAGAAAGTCGTGGCCGTTGCCGCCGAGTCGCTCGAGATTGCCGACCGAGCGCTGCAGCTCGTCCACGTCCAGTACGAAGACCTGCCGGCGGTCTTCGATCCACGCGAAGCGATGCAGCCCGGCGCGCCGCTGATTCATGACCCGGCCACCATCCGCGCCTGGGCGGTTCGCGAGCAAGTGGTGCCCGACTATCCAAACGGTGCAGCCGCGCCGGTGTGGGGCGCGACGGAAGAGGAAGTTCGCGACGCGCTCGCCCAGGCTGACTTCGTGTTCGAGCACGCCTTCCGCACGCCGAGGCAGCACCAGCTGTACCTGGAACCGCACGTGTGCATCGTCGAGCTGGACGCTGCTGGTGTGGCCCATATCTGGGCGGCCAATAAGGCGCCGATTCTGCTCGCCACCTATTTGCGTGAGGGGCTCGGGCTCGAGCGCCACCAGCTGGATATCCATATGCTGCCGCTGGGCGGCGACTTCGGTGGCAAAGGCTCGTTCATGGACGTACCGCTGGCCTATTTTCTGGCCAGGGCCAGTGGCCGACCGGTGAAAATCGCGATGAGCTATATCGAGGAGTTGACCGCCGGCAACCCGCGCCACGCCAGTACGATCGTCGTCCAGAGTGGTGTGATGCGGGACGGCCGCGTCATCGCACGGTGGCTGCGCGGCTATATGAATAGCGGTGCGTACGCCGCGTTCAAACCGTCGACCGATACGACACTGCCTGGCTTCCGTCGCGGCGCGATCGGACCGTACGACGTACCGGTGCAGCGCTCAGAGTGCCATATGATCTATACCAACACCGTCCCCGGTGGACACATGCGTAGTCCCGGCGAAGCGCAGACGGCGTACGCCCTGGAGTGCCACACCGATCTCATTGCTCGCGCGATCGGAATGGACGCCATCGCGTTTCGGTTGCTGAATGGCTCGACCCACCCGCGCGTGTCCGAGACCGGCGGACCTGGATCTCCGCCTCGCATACGCGAAGTCCTCGAGCTTGCCAGTCAAGCTATCGGTCTGGATCGCGAACGCCCCGCGGATATTGGCCGCGGCGTGGCACTGATCGAATTCAACACCACCCCCGGCGTGTACAGCGCCATCATGTCGATTACTCCGGATGGTCACCTGACACTGCAGACACCGATTATCGAAAACGGCACTGGCTCGCTGACCGTCTTCCGCCAGATTGTGGCGGAGGAATTCAACGTCCAGGTGGATCAGGTCAGCGTGGTGCAGTCGATCGAGAACATCGAGGTCGATCGCGGCGTCGGCGGCTCGCGGGTGACACGCATGGTTGGCAAGCTGTCCATTGCGCTCGCCAAGCAGCTGCAAACCCGTCTCGCCGTCTTGTTGGCAGAGGAATTTGGCGTGCCGCCAGCTGCCCTGGCGTTCGACGGCGGCCGCTTTGTGGCTGACGACGGCCGAAGCTGGTCGCTCGCAGAGGCGGCCTCGCTGGCCAGCGAAGACCTGGTCGAGAACATGACCTACGCCGCCACGCCGAATGACCGCGCCGTGACGTTCATGGCCCAGGCCGCCGAAGTGCACGTCGACCGTGAGACCGGTGAAGTGAAGCCCATCCGCATGGTGTCGGTCCACGAAGTCGGCCGTATCGTCAACCCGATGCTGTTCCGCACGCAGATCGCCGGCGCGGTCATGCAGGGTCTGGGCTATGCGCTCATGGAAGGCCTGAAGGAGGAAGAAGGCCGCGTCACGATGCCCAACCTGCACGAGTACAAGATTCCGACGATGGCCGACCTCCCAGAATTGGAGATCATCCTGTTGCCGCCCGATCTGAGTCTGGGCCTGACGCCTATCGGCGAAGGTCCGAACGCTGGTATGGCCCCGGCGTTGGCGAATGCGGTCGTCGACGTGGTTGGCCCGCATGCGCTCGACATTCCGCTCGAGCCAGCGCTGATCCGTGCCCTGGCGGCGCCGTGAGAATCGGCTATCACCTGACGCCGTTCTGGAGTCCGACCGATCGGAGTCCGACGCTGATCATGGACGAAGCCATCGAGGTGATCGCCGCATCGGCAAACATGGGCTTCGACTGGGTGTCCATGGGCCAGCACTGGATGTCGCATCCGAGTGTCTGGCCGCAGCCGTACCCGTTCCTGGCTCGCATTGCGCCAGTCACCGGCGAGATGAAGCTCAAGACATCGGTGTTGCTGCTGCCGTTGCTGAACTCGGTCGACGTGGCGGAGAACCTTGCCACGCTGGACCACATCAGCCATGGCCGCCTGGTGGTCGGCGTGGCGATCGGCTATCGCGAGGATGAGCTGGCGGCGATTGGTCTGACGCGTCGGGATCGGGTGCCGAAGCTGGAAGAATCGATCGAGCTGATGAAGCGGCTGTGGACTGGTGAGGAAGTCACGTTCTCCGGTGCTTATTCATCCGTTCAGAACGGAAAAATGGGTTTCAGGCCGTATCAGCAGCCGCACCCGCCACTCGAGATGGGCGCCCAGAGCCGCGGCGCGACGGAGCGTGCGGCGCGGCTGACGGACGGCGTGTTTTTCGGTCCGCAGGTTGCCTGGACCGATATCGCCGCGCTGGCGGACGTCTACCGCACAGCCCGTCTGGCTGCTGGTCGGCCTGGTTTGGGCGCCCTGGGTGCCTCGCGTTGCCTCATGGTCGGCACGTCCAAAGAAGACGCCGCGGCTCGCGCAGGCGCCTACCTCGAGAAGACGTTTCGAATGTACACCCGCTGGCAAATGCAGGAGTCAAGCATGGTGCCGCTGCAGCTTGATGCGCAGCTCAGCCTGGCTGATTGGACGATCTACGGCTCGCCGGCTGACTGCGTCGAGACCATCCTTCGAGCGCGTGACGAAATCGGCCTCAACGGCATCGGCTTCACGATCTACAGCTTGCCGGCCGATCCCCAGGGCCGGATCGAGTACCTGCAGATGGTGGCCGAGGAGATCGTCGCCAAAGTTTCAAGGCCCGAGCCGATCTACGGCCAGTCTCTGGGGCACATGCCCAACAACAAGCTGCGCTGACGTAAACTCTCCTAGCTTCTGCGCGCGCCCGTAGCTCAGTGGATAGAGCACTGGTCTTCGGAACCAGGTGTCGGCGGTTCGAGTCCGTCCGGGCGCACCTTTCACTGACGGCCCCTCGCTAAGCGCGCTGGCGAGGCGGGACCGACCCCGGCTGACGGTGGGGTGAGCGACCGGGCTCGAACCGGCGACCTCCAGGGCCACAACCTGGCGCTCTAACCAACTGAGCTACGCCCACCATGGCATCGGAACAGCCGAACGAGTTCGGCGCCGAACGGGTTGGAGTATACCAACGGCCACGGCTCGGCGTGGCGGCTCCCTTGTGACAGACATCTCAGCCGGCCGCGTAGAATGCGGGCGCGCCGAGGGGACGCTAGAAGTCTGAGCTTTAAGAGGCTGCCCAGCCCGAGTGTGGCCGTGGTCATTCGTGCCAAGAACGAAGCACGGTTCCTTGGCGAGACGCTCGCCGCTATCTGTGCGCCCGGCGCCATCCAGCCGCGGCAGCTCATCGTCGTCGATTCCGGCTCGACCGATGGCACCCAGGACATCGTGCGCAGTTGCCCGCAGGCCACCCTGCTGCAGATCCGGCCTACGGAGTTCACCTACGGCTACGCCCTCAACCTTGGTGTCGCCAACACGGACGCTGACCTGATCGCCACCCTCAGCGCTCACTCGCTGCCGGCCGATCACACCTGGCTGCAGGCGCTCGTCGAGCCGTTCAAGGACGCCCGCGTCGCCGGCGTGTACGGGCGCCAACTGCCGCGGCCCAACGCAACGGTGCTCGAGCTCCTCGGCATGCGCCTCACGGGTGTCCTCAGCGACACACCGCGACTCCTCGATCGACGGCCGCTCTTCTCCAACGCCAACGGCGCGTTCCGGCGTTCACTGTGGCTCGACCACCCGTTTGACGAAAACGTGGGCGGCGCCGAAGACATCGCCTGGGTGCGCACGATGCAAGAGCGCGGCTACGCGGTCGCGTACCAGCCTACGGCGAAGGTCTACCACTCGCACGGCGAGCCGCTTATCAAGCACTTGCACCGCGCCAGCCGCGATGTGCCGACCGTCGTCGGTAACCTGCTGCACCTCGGTTCTGGCGGTCGCATCAGCCGCGGGCCGACGCGCGGCGAAGCAGCGACGGGGCCCGCACCGGACTGATCAGCGAATCCTCGCGGCCGCGCGAGCGGCGGCCGTCGAGCGCGCCGCCAACGGCGGGATCTCGCCGAGCGCTTTGAGCGGGGCAACTGCGATGGGCGGTGTCGGCGCCGGGTTGGCCAGCGGCAAACGCACCCAAAAGGTCGAGCCGTGGCCAGGCGTCGTGCGCACGCCGATCTGCCCGCCGTGCGCTTCGACCAGCTGGCGCGCGACAGCCAGACCGAGCCCGGTGCCACGCACCGCGAGCGTCGCGCCGTGCCGGCCGCGGTAGAACTTCTCGAAAATGCGCTCGCAATCCTCGACTGCAATGCCAGGGCCCTGGTCGATCACTCTGACCTCGACCTGGTCGAAGTCGGCAAAGGCGCTGACGCGGATCAGACTCCCCTCGGTCGAGTAACGCGCCGCGTTCGACAGCAAGTTGTTCATGACCTGACCCAACCGGTCGACGTCCGCGCTGACCAGCGGCAGCCGCGTCGGCAGGTCGGCGACGACGCTATGGCTCGGGGTGGCCTGGCCGAAGCTGTTCGCCACCCGGGCTAGCCACGACGCTAGCTCCACGCTGTCCCGTTGCAGCTCGATCCGCCCAGAATCTAGACGCGACGTGTCCAGCAGATCGTCGACCAGCCGCAGCATCAAGGCCGAGCTGGTGTGGATCTCGTTGGCACTCGAGCGAATCAGCTCCTCTTCCTTCAACAGGCCATCGACCATCAGCTCCGAGTAGCCGTGGATGATCGTCAGCGGCGTGCGCAGCTCGTGCGATACCTGGCCCAAGAATTCGTCCTTGAGGCGAGCCACTTCGCGGAGCGATTCCATTTCGCGCAGCGCCTCGGCCTGACCTGCCTCGTGGTGCAGACGGGCAGTTTCCTGCCCCAGACGCGCCGTTTCGAGTGTCACCGCGGCATAGTCGGCCAGCGTCTTCAGGACCAGCATCTCGTCGTGATCAAAGTAGGGCTGACGCCCAGCGTGGAGCTCGCGCCAGGCGATCAAGCCGCCCACGGGTCGACCTGCGCCAGCGCCGAAGGGAATTGCCGCTACAGCGAGCTGCGCGCCACGGACGTCAGCTGGCAACCAGTGCGGATTCTGGCGGCCGATCCCCGTCCGCAAGTCCATCTGACGTGGCTGCAGCGCGAGCTGAGCGACAAGCGCGTCCCGCAGGCTCGGTCGGTCGGCATCGGTCGCGACGTGCTGGTGGAAGGCAGCGGGCGTGCCGATCGGGAGCAGGGCGAGGCCATCGAGTTTCAACCCGTCGAGAACCGCGGTTTCGGCGATGGCCTGAAACGCGCGTTCAGGATCGAGCGTGCCGACGACCGCTCGGCCGACGGCGCTGGTCACGGCCATGTTGCGCGAGCGCCGGTCGGCGCGATCCATGGACTGTTTGGCGATGTACAACAGGCCAGCGGGCACGAGCAGGGTGGGCGCCCAGTTGGGGGCCGAGTTGAGCATCGCGGCCAGCATGGCCCCGACGAGGCCCAGGCCGATCTCGCCCATCATCTGTATACCGAGATTGCCGCGGGTGACCTGCCAGATGACGCGGCGTTGGTCGATCGAAATAGCAACCGTGACCATCGTCGACGACAGCGCGCAATAGGTCGCACTCACCAGTACGGCGACCAGCGGATCGGTCCAGGTGCCACCTGGCGAGACGCGGTCAGGCCCGCCGAGGTGGGTGGCCAGATGTGCCGCGAGGCCAACTGCCAGGCTGATACTGGCGATGTTGAACGCTGCTTTGGCTGGCGGCAGCGGGTAGCGGAAAACGCGCAGACCTGCAGCGATGCCCGCGGTCAGCATAGCCAGACCTGGCGGCAGCAGGAACGCCGCGGCGACGTGGGCGACCGCGCTCGCGTTGGTGTACCAGCCGCGCCGGACCTCGAACTGCAGGTGGTCGCCCACGACCGTGAGCACGATTAGCGCAATCGTGACTCCCAATGACCATGCGTGTGGCCAGAAGGTAAGTACGCTCAGGTCGTGGGCCAGCAGCGAACCTGCCGCCGTGGCGACCAGGACTATGTATAGCTTGAGCTGTAGACGCATCGGCAACGCATTCGTCGAGGCCGGAGCGGGAAACCGTCTGCGCCTCCGCCAGACGGCCCCACCGCGGCCGCGTGAAAGGCAGGTCCGGGTTTACCCCCAGACCGACCCGAGGATGTTCTGGAACAACGGAGAGCCGTATCCCAGGACGGCTGCACCGGCAAACACCGCGAACAACGACGGCCCCACCGCTCGAACTGGGATCCGCTCCCACCAACTCGCAAAGAACCTCATGGGTCCCTCCCTCCGCTTGACTCCAGCATCACGTGTTACGGAAACGTGATGTGTGGACTATGACGCGTGAGTGACCGGAATGAAGTCCCCCATATGGCCCGCAGCGGGCAGCCGATGGTACTGACGCACCAGGGCCATCGGTTTAACGTCAACCGAAGTAACACCGCGCCTTTACCACTGACATTTGCGAACGACACCACGGTGTGTGAAGAATTGTTACAAGGGGAGTTAGATCAAGCCTGCCCAGGCGCAGGAGGTTGAGTTAGTGGCCGAGACAATATTGCTGGTCGAAGATGACCACGACACTGCCCGCTCGCTCACCAAAGCTCTGGAGAGCAGCGGCTACAAGGTCACGGCTGTCGATACCGGCAACGAGGCGCGCTCGATCATCGAGCACGTGCGGCCTGACCTGATCCTGCTCGACCTGATGCTGCCCGACACCGACGGACTGGTGCTGACGACGGCCTTGAAGCAGTTGACCGATGCGCCGATCATCATCTGCAGCGCCCGCCAGGAGCAGGTCGATCGCGTCCTGGGGCTGAAACTCGGCGCCGATGACTTCGTCGCCAAGCCGTTCGACCTGGACGAGCTTGAGGCGCGCATTGAAGCCGTGCTGCGGCGGGCGGCGCGGGTGCGCGAGACGCCCTCGGGACCGCCAGATCAAATACGCGTCAATGGGCTGCTGATCTCGCAGTCACGCGGCACGGTGACGCTGTCCGGACAACTGGTCCATCTCACGCCGACCGAGTATCGACTGCTGGTGGCGTTGGCCAGCCGGCCGACCGAAGTGCTGTCGCGGGAAACACTTGGGCAGCTGGTGTGGGGCTATCAAGACCTGGGCACGGGCCACCTGATCGACGTTCACATTGGTCGACTACGGCTGAAGCTGCGGCGGGTGTCCAAATCGGCGCCGGTGATCGTCACCGTGCGGGGCAAGGGGTACACCATCGGTAGCGACCACGACGATGGACAGGCCAGAGACGCCGACGCGAGGGCCGACGAGCAGGACTCGTACGACTAGCTCGACCGTCCGCGGCGCCAAAACCGCTCTCAACCAGATTTCAACCGAGGGTGGGCGGCGTGCCGTTTGACGCTCAACACCGGCCTCCTACGATCCAGTTTGGAATGAACGGCGAAAGCGCGCGAAGGCGATGAGCGAGTTGAGCGGCACGTTGCAAGGCGTGGGGTTACCCGCGATTGTGCACTTCCTCGGTGGCCTGAAAAAGACCGGCTGCTTGCACATCACGCACGAAAATTTGCGCGGTGACGTCTTCTTCGATCGCGGTCTGGTGAGCGGTGCCAATCTCGGCTCGAGACGCGGGCTGTCGGCGCTGGACGGGCTCGTCGAGTCGATGCCAGAGGGCAGTTTTTCGTTCGAATCCGATACGGTCGAGGCAAACGGGCCAAGTATCGATCTGAGCCCGGCGGCGCTCGAGGCGCATCTGGACGAGCTGACGTCGCGGGCGGCCAATGGGACACCGCACCTGCCGCCCTTCGACGCCATCCCGAATGTGGTGCAGCAAGGGAGCGATGCCGCCGAGGAGCCGTTGCCGCTGGACCGTGGGACGCTCCAAACGTTATTGGCGGTTGATGGTCAGCGCACGGTGCGCGAGGTGGTCGCCCAGCGGGCAACACTCGAGGCCCTATGGCAATTGGCGACCCTCGCGGAGCTGGGGCTCATAGCTTTGTCACGAAGCACCGGCCCAGGCGCTGCTGCGCCGCTGACGTCAAGTGTCGAGCCCGCGCCACACATCGCACCGCAGTCGGCTGTGACACCGGCGGCGCCCATATTTCCGCAGCCGCGGGTCATCGCCGAGTCGCGGGTAGCTCCGCAGTCGTTCGTCGCACCTGCGCCACGCCGCCCGATTGCTCTGGATCCTACGCGCCAGGGATCAGGTACCCACTGCTCAAAACTCGGCTTCGAGGACGACCCGAGCAACTCGTTCAGCCGACCCACCCGATTGCACCGCTGCTTTGCAGCCGGCGCGCCGCTGCCGCTGTCCCTCGATCAGCAGCGCGAGCTCTGCCTTGGCGAGCAATTTGACACCTGTCCGCGCCTCACCATACCCGTCGGCGCCGATCCACGGGTGGTGCGCTTGCCCTTTGTCGCCCGTACGGCAGCCGCTGAGCAAACCACGGCCGACCAACAGGCGGTCGGTGGCAACAACGATCCAGCCCGACTGCGCCCGTCCGCGGTGCCGCTCCGAAACCTGGGTGGATCGATGCCGCCGACTCCGCTGCGCAGCCGCGTCGATCGCAGTGTCGGCAGTCCAGCGACAGGTGAATCAGTCCGACCCAGCCTGATTCCGACGCCGCTTGCCTCAGCCGCCGCCGCGGTCGCCGATCCTCCGCCGAGCTCAATCGACAGCCCGCCAATTCCGCAACCGAAGCCGGGCGTGCGCCAGGTGCTGCTCGGTCAGGACGATAGCGCGCGGCTTTTCGGCATACCAATGGGCCTGCTTGCCAGTGGTGCGGTCGCCGTTCTCGTGATAGGCGCGCTGGCGTTTTTGCTGCTCCCGCTGTTGGGCGATCTGTCTGCCGACGACTCCATCAATCCGACCGCGTTGCCTACCTCATCAGCATTGCTTAACAGCGGCGCAGCGCCGCAATTCACGCCTCAAGCGAGGCCTACTGCCCCGACCAATGCCAGTGCGGCGAGTGCCGCAACCGCGGCGCCACAAGCGACCCTTCCGCCTGAGCCCACAACCGCCCAGGCAGCCCCGGCTGCCCCCGCCGCCGCGTCGGGCGAGCCAGCCCCAACCCCGACCCTGCTCGACGAGCGCTTCACGACCAACAGCCGCAACTGGCCGTCCTCGGCGCAGGGCACCGCACAGTGGGGCAACGGAACGTATCGGATCATGACTCGCCAGGCTGGCCAGTTCGTCGCTATCGGCGCGCCCATTGCCGACGTGCTCCAGGATGTGATTGTCAGTGCCACGTTCCACAAAGTCAGTGGCCCGTCCGGCGGCGGCTACGGCATCATCCTGCGCGACCAGGCGTCGACGCCCGAGAGCGGCACGAGCCAGGATGGCCGCTACTACGTCGTCGAGGTCGGTGATAAAGGCGAGTACGGCATGTGGCGTCGCGATGGCGACCACTGGGTCGACCTGGCGCCGTGGCAGCGTTCGGACGCGGTGAAGTCAGGCACGGGGGTCAATGAGCTGACAGCGCGGGCAACGGGTAGCCGATTGAGCCTGTCGGTCAACGGCACCCAAGTCGTCACACGAACCGACGCCACGTATACCAGCGGTGGCGTCGGCATCTTTACCGGTGGCGACGGCAACGTGGTTGCGGTAGACAAGCTCGTGGTTCAGACCCCCTGACGGACTGAGTCACGCCTCGCTGTGGCGCCCCGCCACGCGGCGAACAGCTCCCAGACGCGCGGGTCTTCGAGCCCGAGCCGCCAGGTGGCGACACCGCGTGCACCATGCTGGCTGGCGATGGCCAGTCGTGCGTCGGCACTTGTGCCGTCTTCAAGCCACACCTCATGACTCTGCGGTGTCCCGGGTACAGCCTCGGGCCGCGGCCGTGGCGGCGCACTTGGCGGCGCCTGTAGCCCGCACGGCGGCGCCTCGCGCACGCTGATCTGGTGCGCCACCCGAGCCGCCGTGGGACTGCTCGGCACCGCCTCGCCCGCAATCGCCTCATAGCTGAACGTGGTCGATTGCTGCCGTACGTCAAACGCGAACGGCGCGCCGTAGAAGTCGGCCAGAGCTCGCGCTAACGGGTAACCAACAGAGCGTGCCGTTCCAGCCGTCGTGTTCCAGTCGTAGCCATAAAAAGACAGTCCGAGCAGGACCTTGTCCGCTGGCATCTGGCTGGTACTGAACGCGGCGACACGGTCGACCCAGTCGTATGGCGCAACCGAGCCCGGTCCGCTGAACGGCCCTCGGTACTCGTAGGCCATGACGGTGATGAGGTCCGCCGCCGCCCCGAGCGCGGCATAGTCATACGCTCCAGCCCATCCAACCGTGACGTCGCGGTCCTTCGCTGGAATAGCCAGGGTCAAGAACTTGCCAGAGTCGTGCAGTGCACCCGCTAACCATGTCGCAAAGCTGCTGAACGCAGGTCGATCGGCAGCGTCGATCGCCTCCAGGTCAAGGTCGAAGCCGTCGTAGTTCTCGGCCAGCGTGTAGCTGACGATCTGTTCAATGGCATGTGCCGCCGTCTCCTCATCCGTCAGCAGCTGGTGATTCAGCCAGGCCGACCCGGTCAGCAGCGAAGGCAAGATTTTGACATGGTGCTGCTGGGCAAACGTCTTCAATGTCTGATCGTCGCGGCTGCCCAGATTGCCACACCCATCAATGGTGACCCACTGCGCCGCGACGAGATCAAGCCCATCAGCATGCGCCTGCAGCGACGCCCACGAGGTAGCGTCATAGGGCACGTAATAGCCCACGACTAACCTGCTGGGTTCGCCCGCGACCCGCGCCGCTGCCAGCCGCGTCGGATTGCTCTGCACCAGCCCCAGCGCAAGCGCCAGGCCCAGCACCAATCTCACCGCCGCGCGCCGGAGTGCCATGCCGCCTACTCGGCCGAGAGCATAGCGGCCGCGGGTTCCAGTCGTCGGCCGCGGGTTCAGTCGTTTGCCGGGGGTTCAGCCCCGCGCGGAGTTGTCCGCCGCCGTTCCCGTTCTGCTGCTTGGTTTCTCTGCTGCTGGAGTGCCCTCGGCCGTGGCCCCCAGCACCTGGTTCAAACTCACGTCCTCGTCCGGCAAACCCTGCCCGCGCCCTGGCGCCGACCCGAGATTGGCGTTGACGACCGCTTCGATACTGCTTGGCGTACGTGGCTCGTCCATAGCAGAGTTTACACCGTGTTTTGCTGTCCGAGGGACACGGGTTGCTGTGAGGAGCCGATCACGTTGCCCGTTTTGCCCTTGCTGGGTAGGTTCAGTTACCTAGCGGAAGTGGCGCAGTGGTAGCGCACAATCTTGCCACTAGCGATCTTCCGTTCGGTCGTCTAGACGCACCGTCCCAGTTCGAAGTCGCGCGCCCAACGGATGCATCTTGTCTGGCCGTTGAGTGGCGGCTCAACTCGTAGGTATCCGAAAAACGGCGACGGGATCGCTTCGATGGGCACGAGGTAAGCCGTCCTGAGTTCTGGACAGTACACCGCGAATGCGTCGATCTGACCCGCATAGCCACCATCGCCTAGCGGCCGCCGCGCATCCGTGATGCAGGTCTTGAACACGATGCAGCCTTTGCGCAGAACGCCAGTTTTGCACTGTATGCGGACCAAACGGCCGCCTTCATCGAGCGCCAAGTCGTAGCGCTCCTCACCCCACGGGATCAACACGTGTTTGCCCAATCTTGCGAGTGCCGCCAGGATGATCGCCTCGCTGGTTTTGCCCTTGCTCGTCGGGTTCGGTATCATCTGAGAACTCCGGCGGAAGTGGCGCAGCGGTAGCGCATCGCCTTGCCAAGGCGAGGGTCGCGAGTTCGAATCTCGTCTTCCGCTCCATTCGATCTACGGGCTAGCCGCATTCACTGAAGCCTCGAATCGCTCTCGGCTGCTCGCCTCAGGCCCGCTGCCAGCACATCATTTGGATGATGCCGTCCTGACGCCGGGACGTATGGATGCGCCGACCGTATGCCCGTGATCTGCCCGTTTACAGGTGCATCCACGCGTAACGCGCCAACCTGCCGCGCCGCCACGTCCCCAATCGGAACCAAGTAACAGGCGTCAAGTCGCGGGCAATACACGGCGAACGCGTCGATCTGACCAACACACGGATCGCCCATCGGGCGCCGTCGATCCGCGCTGGCCGTTCGAAAGCAAATGCAGCCGTTGCGGTACACCCCTGTTTTGCACTGCATCCGAGTAAACCGCCCGCCGCCTTCATCGATGACGAAGTCATAGCGCTGACTGGCGCCCCAAGGCAGCAGCACGACTCGTCCCGAAGCCACCAACGCATGCAGAATGGCCGCCTCGGATCGCTCGCCTTTGTGCGACGGGGTGAGCATTGCGGTTAGATCATTTGTTCTAACTCGCTCTGGTGTTG
>DASYKL010000270.1:0-10543 GCA_035995405.1 Chloroflexota bacterium | reverse complement strand
CCGCCTGGGAAAGCTGTGCCGCCGGGGCTACATCGAGTGGCTGCACCACGACCTCGTACTCGCCCCGCAGGTGCAGCGCCGTCCGACTGGTGACGAGCAGAGTCAGCTCAGGGCAAGCCGCCAGCAGCCGCGCGAGCTCCGGAGCGGCCGGCACGACTTGCTCGAAGTTGTCGAGCACCACAAGTGTTCGTTTCCCGCGCAGGTAGTCCGCCAGACGGTCGAAGGGTTGTTGTTGGCCCGCCTGCCCGGGGTCGCCGATCTGTCCGGCGATCGTTCTGAGAACCAGTGCGGGATCCGTTGTGCTGGCCAGCGACACGAACGCCACGCCACCGGCGAAGGCGGTTTGGACCGAGCGCGCGACTTCGACCGACAGGCGCGTCTTACCAACACCACCTGGCCCGCTGAGGGTCACCAGACGAACGTCGCGGCGGCGAAGTAAACGCCTCACGTGTGCCAGCTCCTGGTGTCGTCCCACGAAGGAGCTAGGCGACGACGGGAGCGCGCTGACGACGCGCGCCGGTGGCGCTGCCTCAACCTCCGAAGTTTGGACGAAGCGTTCGGAGAGCAGCAGGGCCAGGTCGTTCTCGAGCAACGCGCGCAGCTCAGCCGGCGTCGAAAATGTCTTGTACGAGACGTAATCGTCATCGCGGATACGATCCAGAAGCTCCTTCAGTCGTGGCTCGCGTTCGAGCCCCGGCCCTTTGACGTAGATTAACTTTGGCTTGTTGGACGCGAGCCGATACTCGTCTTCCAGGCCCGAAACCTCTTCGCCCGGGGCAACCCAGCCGTAGCGCTGCCAGTAGATACCGACGAAAACATCGCTCTGGTCAAGGTAGGCGCGGTACAGCGCACGTGGGGCATGCGGCCGCGCCCCGAGCTCGAACATGACCGGTGCGAGCCGCATGTGGCGAACCGCCTGGGCCGCCGCGGTGCGCTCGTCGGCCAGCTCCTGCAGCGTCGAGCTGACGAAGACGCGTAGCCGTTGGTCTGGAGTGCGAATGACCGCGCGCGTTGAACCGGGCACACTGGCAGCATGCCCGCCATGCCGCGGGGGTACGCCCCACGGGTGGCGAGTCTTCACCCTGGCCATGTGGCCAGGCGAACGCGGCCGGGGAGGCGGCATACTTCGACTGTCATGGCGCGGCAGGGGAATGCTTCGGATCGTCTGCTCACGGAATTCACTATTCCGAGCCAGCCCGGCAACGAGCGCATTGCCATGCGCCGCGTCGCCGAAGCGGTTCGACCGTTGGCGTTTGAGTCGGACCGTCTGGCGCGGCTGGCGACCGCTGTCTCTGAGGCCACCATGAACGCGATGGAGCACGGCAACCACTTTGAGCCGGAGCGACCAGTGTCCGTTCGGGTTGTCGCGTCCGACACGGAGGTCCTGATCACGGTCAGCGATTGGGGTGGCGGCAGTCCAATCCATACATCGGCCGCACCGGACCTGGAGGCCAAACTGGCCGGCCGCCAATCGCCACGCGGGTGGGGACTGTTTCTGATGCGGCAGATGGTCGACGATGTGACCGACGAGAGCGATGACGGCGGTCACCGCGTCCATCTCCGTCTGCGACTTCCCGGTCAGTAACTGTCCACCTGGCCAGGCCTCAACCCGCCAGGTTGGCGGCGCGCCGCCTGCTCACTTTTGGGACGCTAGCGGCGAGGTACGTATGATCGGCACATCTGAAACACCAGCACCGGGCTGGGCCGCGCCCATCGGGCGACTGCACGCCCCGTCACCACCATCGGGCGCGATCAACTTGAACGTCGAAGGACACCGGTTGATCGGCACACAGCAAGGGTTCGGTCAGCTGTGGCAGCGCACCTATCGCGTTCGGTTGGCGAATTCGGCGCCGTCGCCCGCAGAGGTCGTCAGCGTCTGGAAGGAGCACTTTTCGGAGTTTTGGCCAGCCGGGAACCATTTTTATGGTTCGCTGGCGCAACGTGCCCCGGGCGAAGTAGCGCTGATCAACCTGTCGCCGATGCCCGGTCCGCTGAAGCTGACTACGGGCGTGATGGTCATCTATGCCGACGACGTGTCATTCACGTTTATGTCACCCGAGGGCCACATGTATGCCGGCTGGATCACGTTCAGCGCCTATGTTGAGGATGGCGCCACGAATGCCCAGATCCAGGTCCTGGTGCGCACCAGCGATCCCGCCTGGGAGCTCGTCATGAGGCTCTTCGCCTTCAAGGCGGAGGATTCATTCTGGCGGCACACGCTGGCCAATCTGGCCGCCTATTTCGGGGTGCCTGCCCCAGAGGTCCACCAGCAGGTAATGCTGATTGACTCGCATGTCCAATGGAAACGGGCGCTGAACGTGTGGCGCAACGCCGCCATGTGGTCAGGCCTGTACACCATCGCTGCCCCAGGTCGCTGGGCCGCCCGCCATCTGCCACGCCAACACGTCTGACGGGCCGTGCTCAATTAAGAGGCCGCCTCGAGGGCGGCCTCTTCCGTGTCGTAAATATGAATCGCCTCGTCCAGCCGGGTGAGCTCGAAGATATCCTTGTAGTGCGAGCTCAGCCCAAAAGCAGCAATCTTCTGCCCCTGGCGATTGGCTCTGATCAGGAGCGTCACCAGCAGCCCAATGCCGCTGCTGTTCATGTACTCCAGCTCGCTAAAGTTGAGCAAGATCATGCGCGCCCCAGCCGAGGTGGCCTGCGCGTACGAGTCCATCAGCGCCGATTCCGCCGCGGCGGTTACCTCGCCGCGGATGTCGATAACACTGGCTCCGCCAGTTGATTCGCGGACTGCCACGGTGGGGATGCTTGCCATGCCCGTTTCCTTTCCTCTCGACGCTCCAGCGTCAGCAACATAAGATCGTCCTCTTGCTCCCAGGCCGATCCCGTGAATCGGCCCAGTTCCGCGAGGACCCGTTCGATAAGCGCGGCTCCATCGGAACCACCGCCAGCCGCGACGGCCGTGAGGCGGTCGATATCAAACATTTCGCGATTCAGGTCGTGGGCCTCGACCACACCATCGCTGTAAAAGAGTACGGTCTCGCCGAGTCTGAGGCTGACCTCCTTTTCCTGATATACGCTGCCTGGCATCAGCCCGAGCGGCATGCCGCGCGCGCGCAGTTGATCGACCAGGCCATCTCGAGCTTGCCGACGGAGCGGCGCCACGTGACCCGCGTTGGCATAGCGCAGCCGACCACTGAGCGGCTCGAGCACGGCAAACAAGCAAGTGACGAACAGGTTGTGCGGCGTGTCGGGATAGAGCAGATTGTTTGCCCGCGACAGCACCTCGCCCGGAGCCGTTGCACCCTGGGCGACGACCGAACGGAGCACGGTGCGCGTCGTGGCCATCAAGAGCGCCGCTGGCACGCCCTCGCCGGCCACATCGCCAATCACCAGCCCGAGCTGTCCATCTGGTAGCGGCAGCACGTCGTACAGATCACCCCCAACTACCTGCGCCGGCTGATAATGGGTGCTAATCGACCAACCTGCCGGAGCGGCGATCTCACTCGGCAGCAGGGCCAGCTGGATGTCCCGGGCGATGCGGAGCTCATGTTCGTGGCGCTCGCGCTCAGCTATCGTCCGCTCCAGCGCGGCGTAGGAGTCGCGCAACCGAACGGTCATGCCGTTGAACTCGTCCGCCAATGTCTCCAGCTCGTCATCGGTGCCGATGTCGATGCGCTGATCCAGCACACCCTGGCCGATGCGCACTGCGCCAGCTTGCAGAGCCTGGATCGGGCGCACCATCCGCCGCGCCGCGACGGCGCTGCCAACGAGTGCCACCACCAGTCCGATCACCAGCAGCGCGAGCGAGCGCAGAATCGACGCCACGACCGGTGCGAACGCCTCTTCAAGTGGTTGTTCGGTGAAGACCAGCCAATTCAGTGGGCGAACCACGTCATATGCGGTCACCACGCGGCGCCCGGTGTTGTCGACAGCGATCGCCCCACTGGAGACGGTCGGCGAGTGCAGCGCCGCACGGATCTGAGGCAAGTTGGAAAAATCCGTTTTGCGCAAGACCAGGCTGATATCTGGATGGGCGATGAGCGTTCCATCGGCGTCGACGACGTACGCTCGCCCGGTCTGGCCGACTCGGATCCGCGAAACAACATCCCAGATGAACTTCAAGTTCACCTCGGCCATGAGCACACCACCGTTGGGACCGGCTTCAGCTTGCGCGATGGTCAGATACGGCTCGGATCCGTCGCGGAAGTTGACCGGGCTGTATGCCACCATCTGCGCCCGCGCGGTGATAAACAGCGGATCCTGCGCGTGCTCGATCTCACTACCGATCAGATTCAGACCAAGGCGCGACGCGCGTAATTGTTCGCGGCCGCTGGCGTTGATGTACAGAATCTCAGTGAACGCTGGCGACTGGCGCAGCAGGGCCTGGTACTGATTCATGCGCTGGTCGAGCGTGCCGCCGCCGATGGCCCAGAACACGGGCACAGCGTTCGCCAGATCACGTCGTGTAACACTCAGGAACTGTTCGATGCGCGTGGCGGCGCTCTGGGCTTCCGCTTGTTCGAGCCGCGTCACCGCCGCCTGGTTGTCGTCATAGGTGCCGTACAGTTCGGCGAGGCTGGTGGTGAGCACCGCCCCGCCGACCAGAGCCCCGAAGATGTACGCGTATTTGTGTTGAAGCGAACCACTTCGATGAATCATGAAACGACCTCGGCGGCCTGTAACAGCAGCGGCTGAGGCAGAACGAGGTTCAGCGCCTGCAGCGTGCGCAGATTGATCGTCATCTCAAATCGCTCGGCGCGTTCGACCGGTAGGTCCGCGGGTTGCGCGCCCGACAGAATCTTGTCCACGTACGTCGCCGCGCGCTGCGACAGCTCAACGACGTTGGCGCCGTAGGCCATCAATCCACCGGCCGCGGCGAACTCACGCTGCTCGGAGATGGTTGGCAGGCGGTGCTCCAGCGCAAAGCGCGCGATCTGATCGGCAAAGCTGTTGATGAGGGGCGTGGAAATCGCGACAAGTGCATCCGGTCGGCTAGCCAGCGTTTGCTGCAGGCTCTGCTGGAGATCGTCTGGACGGCCAACCCGAATGGCGTCTACCTGCAGACCGAGCCAGAATGCCGCCGCGCGGGTCTCGTTCACGTCTCTCTCCGCCGTGTCGGACCACAGGACGGCCACGCGTTTGATGTTCGGCGAAGCGGAGCGGAGCAGCTCGATACGCTTGCCAGCCAACTCTCGGTTGAGAGACGTCAGGCCGGTGGCATTGCCGCCGGGACGAGCCAAACTGGCGACAAGTCCCGCACCGAGCGGATCGCCGCTATTGGTGAACACGATGGGGATGCGGTGCGTCGCCTGTAACGCGGCCAGGGTGGCCTGCGTCGACCCGGTCACGAGCACATCCACCCGCCGTTGAACCAGGTCGTTCGCCAGGTCGGGTAGGAGCTCTTCTCGACCGCCGGCGTAGCGCTCGTCGATCACCAGATTGATGCCCACGGTGTAGCCGAGGTCACGCATGCCCGCTGTGAACGCGGCGATATGGGGCGCGTTGTCCTCCGCCGACGTCAGCGCCAGAACGCCGAGGTGGGCCACCCTGCCCGGCGGCTCAGCACCTGGCAACATCTGGTGCACGCAGCCCGCGAACAGACTGCCGCCAGCCAGGACCAGCCCAACTGTGGCTGCGCTGCCCAAGAACCAACGTCGAGTGAGCACAGGCATGCGAGATGAGGATGCTCCGTCCGCCAAAGGTTTTCGCCCTTCAGCTGGACAGACCTGTTCCTGGCCAGGTGGTCAGGTGGTCAACTCGTCATCTGCACGGCGCACGTCCCGGCGGTCTGGGCGACATTGGGGCCATGACAGTTCTCGATCGCCCCTCAATTACGCCTGCATCCGAAAAATCCGTCGAGCGCAGCGCCACCAAAAGCCAGGATGAGATGCGTTGTGTTGTGTGCCACAAGGCATTTGACTTCGCCGCCGGTCAGACCGCGATTGTGCTCAAACACATCGCCTACGGGTATGACTTCGCCCACGCCGGTGTCTGCGAAGCTACCGCGCGTGAGTGGCTCTTCGTCGAGCCCGGCTACGACCGGCCGGCCTTCAGCACCGACGGACAGCGCGTGCGCGTCGTGCGCGTGGCCAGCGCTAGCGGGTGGGCGGTGGCGCTGCCAGCCGCGCCGGAGCAAGTACTGGCCGGTGTGCCGGTGCTGTACGACCCGGTGGCGTACTGGGCATTAGTGGAGTATCGCGACGGGTCGCGGCACCTTGAAGGAGTCATTCGTGACCCACAGTGGGTGAATGAGCCAGGTGGAGCGGAATTCCCCGAGGCGCGCCGCGGGCGATACGCCAGCCTGGGCTACGTCGAGCGAATGGATGTCTGATGCGCCTGATTTGAGCCTGGTCAAATGGCCCGGACCCCCGGTACGGCGTCAAACGATATGGTGCTGAACGGCGAGGGCGACTGCCTCGGTGCGACTCTGGACACCGAGTTTGCTCAGGATGCTGCTCACGTGGAATTTGACGGTCGACCGGCAGACGACGAGTCGCTCGGCAATATCGGGGTTATTCAATCCCTGGACCATGAGTGTCAGGACTTCGCGTTCGCGCGGACTGAGATCGTAGCCGCGCGGCTTGGGCTGGATGGCGCGCTGGATGAGTGCCTGTGCGGCCTCGGGTGCGAGCGTGGACTGCCCGGCTCGCGCGGCACGAATCGCGCGAGCCAGATCATCTACGCCAACGTTTTTCAACAGATAACTGAGCGCGCCTGCCTCCAGTACATCCTGGATAAGTCGATCCTCCGGGAAACTGGTCAGGGCGATGACGCGCACGTTCGGAAAACGTTCACGAATGGAACGCGTGGTCGCCACTCCGTCCATGCCCGGCATGACCAGGTCCATCAGGATGACGTCGGGCCGGGCATCGGCGCACATGCGCACAGCTTCGGTCCCGCTCGCCGCCTCGCCGACAAGCTCGAGGTCGTCGGCCGCGGAAAGAAAAGCGGAGAGTCCGCTGCGCACCATCGCATGGTCGTCCACGGTCATGACGCGCGTGCGCTCCGGTGGATTGGAGTCAATCACACGGAGACTCCTCGCCAGTGCACATGGATGCGCGTCCCGGCCCCTGGCCGACTCTGAATTCGCAGGCGAGCGCCGATGGCGCGCGCCCGCTCGTTCATGATGCCCAGGCCCAGGCGACCGGACGGCGTGCTACGTGGATCGAAGCCGCGCCCATTGTCGCTGAGGTGCAGGCCGACCCCGTCGGCGCGCTGCCGGAGGTGGATCTCGGCTCGGCTGGCGCCAGCGTGTTTGCCCGTGTTGCTGAGCGTCTCCTGAGCAATCCGATACAGGGCGATCTGCACTTCGGGCGGCAGGGGCAGAGCCGCACCATCAGGAGCGAGCACCTCAACATTGAGGTTCGTTCGACTGGCGGTGGCTTCGGCTAGCTGGCGCAGCAAATGGGGCAACGGTGTCTCGAGGAGCGCGGCCGGGCGCAGCTCGAGGAGCAAGGTGCGCATCTCGGCCAGCGCACCCCGCGTCAAGCGCCGTAACTCCTCGAGTCGCTGACGGGCCTCCGGTGGATCGCGCTCCCAGATCCGCGGTACCACTTCGGCGATCAGACTGGCCGAGAACAGGGTCTGGGTCACTGCATCGTGCAGCTCGCGAGCCAATCGCTGGCGCTCCTCGGCGGCGGCGACCAGCGGTGCCTGCTCGAAAAGTCGTGCGTTGTGAATAGCCAATCCTGCCCGTTGAGCCAGCGCCAGCACGAGTCGCTGCTCGTCCGCCGACACCGTGTGCGGTACGCAGTAGGCAACGCCGAACAGTCCGAAAAATTGACCAGACACCGTTATCGGCGCACCGACGCCAGCGCGGATGCCTTCACGGCGGACGATCTCGCGCGTGCGCTCGGACGACAAACTCAGATCGTTGGCTTCGACGGTGAACACGGATGAGGTCACCACATCGGTGACCACGGTGTCCTCGCCCGGGATAAGCGGCTGCGCGATCGTTTCGGCGCTGTAGCCGTGGGCAGCCGCGACGACCAGGTGCTTACGCTCAGTGTCCCAGATGTGAACGGACGTCTTGTCCGCGTGGAGCACGTCATGCGCCACTTCGGCCAGCGCGTGCAGTACGTCGTCCAAACGCAGCGAGCGGTGCAGCGCCTCGTCCGCGCGATACAGGGCCTCCAGCTCATGCCGCTGTCGCTCGGATTCGGCGTAGAGGCGGGCGTTCTCGATGGCCACAGCCGCCCGGTGGGCAAGCGCGAGGAGGATCCGCTCCTCTTCGCCGGCCAGCGAACGCGGCTGGCGATAGTTGATGCCGAAGACACCAAAGACTTCGCCGTTGACTTTGATCGGCACGTGGAGTAGCGATCGGATGCCCTCTGGCCCGGTGATCTGGTGGGCGACACGAGGATCGTTGGGCACATCCTCCACCGAGATTGGCTCACCGGTGAGCGCGACGCGCGTGATGATCCCCTCAGCAGGCATGTGCGACATCTGCGCAACACTCTCAGCGCTGAAGCCACGCGTCGCGCCAGGAATGAGGTGCTGATGAGCTTCATCCCAGACCAGCACCGAGGTCATGTCGGCCTCCAGGACGTCGGTTGCCACGTTCACCAACGCTTGCAGCACCTGATCCAGGCGCAGTGAGCGGTAGAGGGCCTCGTCGGCGCGGTAGAGCGCCTCCAGGTCGCGCGAGCGGCGCACCGTCTGGGCGTGTAGGCGGGCGTTCTCCATCGCCAGCGCGGTCTGGTCGGCAAAGGTCAGGGCCAATTGAATGTCTTCAGGTGAGAACTCGCGCGGGCGGCGGTAGTACAGCGTGATGGCGCCCTCGGGTTGCCCACGCACCATCAGCGGCACCGCTAGCAGCGCGCGGTAGTAGCGCGCGATGTCGCGCACGCGCGGCAGTCCAACTGCATTGACAAATTGCGGTGCGGGATCGCCGATGCGCTGCATTTCCAGGTACCCCGGCCGCTGTTCGATAATTGGCAGCGACTCGCCGCGCACGGGAAGCGCATCCAGGAGATCACGAACTGCCACCGGTTGGCGCTGCTCGACGGCGACCCCCGTAATCGCGGTCCCGACCGGCAGGCGCGCGGGCATGATCTCCGACACCAGACCGCGCGAGGCGCGAATGGTGAGACCTTCTGGTTGAGCGTCCTTGCCGTTCAGCAGCAAGACGCTGCCGGCGTCGCTGCCTAGCAAGTCGGTCGCCTGGGCGAGAACCAGGTCCAGGACCTCGTCCAGAGAGCGCGTTGAGTTGACGGACGCCAGGAGGTCGCGCATACCTTCGGCCACTCGACGGCGACGGTCGTTCTCACGCATGCGCTGTTCGACATCCGCGTGCAACCGCGCATTCTCGATCGCCAGCGCCGCCTGCTGAGCGAATGCGCGCGCCAGGTCGACTTGCTCGACTGAAAAGTTGTGCGGTTGCGCGTAGAACAGCGTCAGGGCACCAAATGCGCGGCCACGAGCGATCAATGGCGTGGAGATCACCGCGTGGAAGCGACCGGCCAGTCGCCGTACCCGCGGTTCTCGGAGCCCGACTTCGAGGTCCGGATCTGTGCGTGCGCCCATGTGCACCACTCGCCCATAGCCAGCCATTTCTTCCAGGCGGGTATCACTGGAGCGTGTCACGTTCTCGGCGAGCGCGGCCTGGAGATCGTGGCACACCAGCGTGCGGCCCTGTTGCACGGCCAGACCCGTGGTCGGTGAGCCGACACGCACCTCGGCCGCCAGGACGTCGTGATCGAGACCATGCGCGGCGCGCGCCTGGAGGATGTCGCAGTTCTGCTCGTCGCGCAGATAAACCGCGCCCGCATCGTTGCCGAGCAGACGGCTCGACTGGGCCAGGACCTCGTCCAGGATTTCGTCGAGATCGTGGTTCGAGTTAACCACCGCCAACAAGTCGCGCAGTCCCTCGGCCACCTGTCGGCGCCGCTCGATTTCGTGCACACGCTGTTCAGCTTCCGCCCGTAGATGAGCGTTTTCGATAGCCAGCGCCGCTTGTTGCGCAAATGCCTGGCTCAAGTCGACCTGTTCGGCACCGTACGCGTTGGTCGCGTGGTAGTAGAGGACGAGCGTGCCGTAGGCTTCGTCGCGCGCCAGGAGAGGCACGGCGGCCAGGGTCGAGTACATCTCCGCGAGCCTCTGATTGAACGCACGCAGAGCGGGATCATTTGCCGTCACCGGTCCTGGCCGCACGACTTCCAGGTAAGTTCCCCGTTCTTCGATCTGGTCGTCGAAGTGCTGGGCGATGGGTTGCGCGAGCGAAGCCGCGAAGTTAGAGACGACGACGCTGCGCCGTTTGGAATAGGCCATGCCGATGATCGGCGAACCCACCGGTGCTGTTGGATTGTGTGCCTCAACGGGCATCCCATGGACAGCCTGGACGCGGAGCATCAACGGATCGTTCGGGTCGCGCAGATACAACCCAACGCCGTCGCTGCCAAGCACCTGGTACGCCTGGACCACGAGATAGTCGAGGATCTCGTCGAGCCCGCGGCTGGAATTGACCACGGCCAGCAAGTCGCGCAGACCTTCGGCGCTCAGACTGCGACCAACATCCGTCGGTGGGGTGGCCATGGTAGGCGGCAATATAGCAGGCCAGCAAACCCTTCGCGCCGCGGTA